>CAZJTO010000005.1:10130-17749 GCA_964548935.1 uncultured Saprospiraceae bacterium | reverse complement strand
TGAGTAAACAGATGATGCCAGTCTATGACAAGCCGATGATCTACTATCCCTTATCCACGTTGATGCTATCAGGGATTAGGGATATTCTAATTATTTCGTCTCCGGATCATCTTCCTCTATTTGAGTCGTTGTTGGGTGATGGATCGGCAATTGGGTGCAACTTTAGCTATAAAGTACAATATGAACCCAATGGGCTAGCACAAGCATTTGTCCTTGGGGAAGAGTTTATTAATGGCGACCCAGCGGCATTAATTCTAGGAGATAATATATTTTATGGCAATGGACTCTCGGAGAGCCTTCAATCAAGTTTTGATCCTGATGGTGGAGTAGTTTTTGCCTATAGGGTCAAAGACCCTGAAAGATATGGAGTTGTAGAATTTGATGAAAATAACAAGGCAATATCTATCGAAGAGAAACCTGAAATACCAAAATCTAATTTTGCTGTACCAGGTTTATATTTCTACGATAGTGATGTTGTAGAGATTGCAAAGAATCTTGAGCCAAGCCCCAGAGGGGAATATGAGATTACAGATGTTAACAGAGTGTACCTCGAACAAGGAAAACTAAAAGTTGAAATTCTCAATAGAGGTGTAGCTTGGTTGGATACAGGAACACATCAGTCTTTATTGCAGGCAGGACAATTTATTGAAGTCATAGAACAACGTCAAGGGCTCAAAATTGGTTGTATAGAAGAGGTAGCCTATAAAATGGGTTTTATCGATGAAGATCAATTAGAGGAACTGGCCACCAAATACATCAAAAGTGGTTACGGCAACTATCTATTCGATTTACTAGACCAAGTTTAACCATTTGAAATTTGACCCTATGGACATGCAGAAGATTCTTAAGATTGTTATCGCTGTGGTAGTAGTTTTCTTCATTTATAACTTCTTTTTCAAGACACCAAGCTTTGATAATGGCGTGACCGCTCCAGCTATAGAATCGCAGTTGATTGATGGCTCAGAATTCAAACTCGAAGATCTTCAAGGAAAATATGTCCTTATTGATTTTTGGGGCTCATGGTGTGCACCATGTATCAGAGAGATACCTGAACTCAAGAAACTACATAGAGATTATAATGGCAAAAGCTATAAGGACGCCGATGATTTTGAGGTTTTGAGCATTGCCCTTGAAAAGTCAGAAAAGTATACTCGTAAGATCATAAAAGATCAAGGGCTTAACTGGCCGTATCATATCATAGATGTATCAAGGATAGTCTTGCTCTCTGGAATCGCACAAGACTATGACGTCAAGCAACTACCGACCAAATTCTTGCTTAACCCAAAGGGACAGATTATTGGTACCAATCTCTCTTACCATGAGATGGCTAAGATGCTAGATGCTCGGCTGCAGTAGGGTTCAGTTTCTTTGATGAGTAATATGATTTGATCAGTTCAACATCATATTTAGCTTTGATATGCGCCCGGCCTTGTTCGCCCATTATTACCCTGTCTGCATAAGATATTGACAGGATGTCTTCGATTTTTTCGATTATCTCAGAGACTCCAGGGTTTTTGCAGAGATAACCACTAACACGATCGATTACCACTTCTTTGCAGCCTACCTGTTGACTTGTTATAATTGGGGTCGCCATGCTTGCTGCTTCTAATAATATCCGAGACAAGCCTTCTTGATAATATGAAGGAAACACAAGACAATCGGCTCGCTGAAGATACGGCCGCACATCTTCTGTGCTTCCTAAGTAATTGATGACGCCTTTATTCTGCCAGTGTATCAACTCATTATAATGTATAGATTCGGGGTTGTTCTCATCTATAAAGCCCAATACTTCGAATCGTGTATTGGGAAACTTCTTTTTGATATCTTCTGCAGCCGAGATATACTGATATATCCCCTTGGGCCTTATGAGCCTTCCTGCGAAGAGAAATCGAATAATTCCACTTTCTTTCTTGGCTTTCGGTCTAAATCGTTGCGTATTAATTCCTTCAGAAGGAAGGACTCGAGTTGTGGACTGTTTTAAGATTCCTGCTTTTAGAAATCTGTCTTGATCATGATCATTTAAAAACCATACCTCATCAGCACAAGCAGATGCTATTGTAAAGAGCCAGGTGCTCACAATGTTAGAGAGTCGTGATTTGAACAGAAACATCTTACCAAGTCCTGTGACGACTATGATGCTCAGAGGGATGCGAGCGAGGTAACTACTAATAGCGCCATAGATATTAGGCTTAATCGTATAGTGGTAGACCTTGTTAAACCTGTATCGTCGATATAATCGAAATAGAGACCAAGCATATCGGAGGTCTTGAAGTGGGTTAATGCCGTAATTATCTAGCTTGATAGGAATAAAATGAACCCCCTCAGCAATCAACTTGCTGCTGTAGTTATCCCAAGGAGCGATCACATATACTTCTTGGTCTTTGGACATAAGATACCTTATGATATCAATTCTAAAGTTGTAAACGCTCCAAGAAGTATTGGAAACGAAAGCTACCTTATCCTGAGTTATCGCCATGATCTACACAAAAGGAGTTTCCTTAAATGATCCCCGGAGCTGTTTAATAGCTTGTTCTTCCTCTCGGGGATATATCAAGAGGACATCTTCTTCATCTATTACGATGTAATCTTTAAGGCCTTTGATGACTATAAGCTTGTTGGCATTGTGTGATCTAACCATATTATGTGAAGCCTCCTCAAGGTGAACATGTCTTGAGGCAGAAGCATTGCTTTGGTCATCCTTATCGCTAAAGTCATAAAGTGAATTCCACGTGCCGAGATCTGACCAACCAATATCTGTTGGTATGGTGTATACATTTTTAGCGTGCTCGAGGATCGCAAAATCTACAGAGATACTTCTGGTCTGTGGATATACTTCGTTAATATATTCTTGTTCTTGAGGGGTGTTGTATTTAGTCATGTCCGCTGATAAGACCTCGGTAATATCTCCTGCAGACCTTCCAAAAGATTCTAAAATGGTATCGGCGGCCCAAACGAATATCCCAGCATTCCATACAAAACCTCCTTGCTCTATGTAAGTTTGAGCAGTTTCTTTGTCGGGCTTTTCTTTAAACTCCTTAACGGGCTTAACATCTGAGTCGTCATTGATATAATTGATATATCCATATCCTGTATCTGGTCGAGTGGGTTGTATGCCCAATGTTACAATTGCAGGATTGCGCTCTGCATAACCGAAGGCTTTATGAAGATCAGAGATAAATTGACCCTCTTTCATGATTACGTGATCTGACGGAAGCATGGCAAACACAGCATCGGAATTTTTCGCCTTAAGATGTAGCGCAGTGTATGCGACACAGGGAGCAGTATTATTTCTAGAGGGTTCTAACAATATCTGACCACTGGTGATATCAGGAAGTTGTTGGAGGATTAAATCTTTATATAGGTGATTAGAGACAACGAGGATGTTCTCTTTGGGGACGATTTTGGCGGCTCGATCGAATGTTGATTGTATTAGGGTTTGGCCGGTGCCAATGATATCCAAAAACTGCTTTGGTCTCATCTCTCTACTTGCAGGCCAAAACCTAGATCCTACTCCACCCGCCATAATGGCGATAAAATAATTGCTCTTCATCTAATAGGAAAATAAAAGTTTAAAGACAAGCATATTACATTTAATTGCAATATAAACTATCTCAATTTTGATTCATAGTTTGCATGTGATTCCTTTAGCTGACCCGTGAGTCGCTGATACAATTCAGTAGACTTGGTTTTCTTCTTTTGTATCTCCTCAGCGGTAAGTGAGGACAGGAATATTGCGATTTCAGAATTTTTGTCATATTCATCACTGATCCTCCAACTTGCTGATTTTATATACTCCCAGGTGTCGCTTTGATCACTGCCGTGATATAGCAACGCACTTCCAGCAGAGATTGCTAGCAACGCTTTGGAGGGTACACAGATGTGTGTCCATTTGTCTAGCAAGGTTACAATATGGACATCAGTATATTTGAGATCAGAGTCTGTTAATTGCTCAACGATCTCGACAGATTTTTTATCTCCAATGCTACGAGAGAGACGCTCTGCTTTTGCCCCAGAGGCATTGACGATGAGTCGAAATTTTGTAGAATCCAATTGATTGACTAAGGCAACTATAAATTGCGCATCATGAGCCGATCCTAAATTCCCCTTGTACAGTAAGTAGATCAGGTCATGACCCTCGAACCAATATGGGGGAGTGCCAGATCCTGTCAGGTCCAATTGTTGCAAACCTATTGGCGAGCAAATCTCATTGTTATATCCAAACTGATCTTGAATGTACTTTGCTTGATTCTTGCCAAGAGCCAAGAAGTTCTTAGGCTTGAACGTTCTAAGCCGTCGCTTATACCACTTATAAATGGGATTCTTCATGCTAATCAACCCCCTAGCAACGAAGGCTTGAGGATAGATGTCCATAAACCAAAAACTTGTTTTGGCGGGCACTAAAAAGTAGCTAGCAATGAGCTGTAAGAACGGTGGATCGGACATTACAATAATGTGGTCTGCGCCTGTTGATTTTGCGTTACGAACGAGGCGCAGGGCATCGATAAGATCGCCTAAAAGGCGCCGTAGAATGTTCTTTCCATCATAGGAGCTATTAATCCACACTCTCGTTATCGAATCATCAGTCTTAGGAATATCTGTGTTTTTCGGAACCGTTGTTATAAACTGAACTTTATGACCAGCATTTTTTAGATGTAGGGCCAATTGATAAGCGTGAAACCCAGTAGCGGATCTTAGGGGAGAGAATCGTTTATTAATAATTGCAATGTCCATATCAACTATTTTGCAACGTTCAGATAAAAACTACGATGCCTTTGTTGAAAGGATTCTTGGCTAAATAGCATGGAGGTCTTAAGAGCATTTTGACCCCATTTTTTTCTTAGTTCATCATTATTTCGCAACCTCAGAATTTCGCTTACATATGATTGCGCAGTTCTATTCTTTAAGATTATTCCACTTTGAGAGTCTTCTACAATTGATGGCAGATCTCCTACATCCGAGCTTACTATGGGCAGGGCTGTTGCCATTGCCTCCCACACGCTTATTGGGCTAGACTCGTGAGTAGAAGTGCAAAGATATAGAGATCCGCTCTGCAGATAATCTGGAATGTTAGAGCGATATCCATGTAGGATCACATTCTTTAGGTTATAGGCTGAGATTTTACTTAGGAGCGTATCGGCGTAAGATTGCTGACTTTTAAGGATTGGCCCGACGATATGAAATTTAATGTCGTGATGCCCTTGTAGGTGCATCTCCTTAGCTATATCGATGAGCAGTTCAAGACCTTTCCATTTGTTGATGTAGCAGGTGGTGATCACATGAAACTCATCACGGGGAAGTACATTGCTCGACCCAGGAGTATAGATAGTATGATCGATAGAAGAGGGAATTACAACTTGATTGGTTGATTGTATGCTCGGAAAGGACATATTGTAAAATTGTCTCGATCGCTCACTAACGAAGATAAAATGATCACAATATCGGCGATATCTTCTAAAGAGGATTCGACTTACAGACCCTAGATAGCTATCGTGCATCACCCAAACACTTGGAATCTTGGCTTTACGAGCAGCAACAACGCCTTTTACTTGTATAGCGCCATGGCATACTACGATATCGGGATTAAGTTCTGTTAATGTTCTAGTGAGAGCACTCGTTTCTCTGTTGAATCTTCGTATGTACGACCAGACCCCTTTTCTATTTAAAATTTGGAGATCTTGAGTAAGGACCTTGATACCAAGGCCATGGACTTTTTGCTTTATAGCGCCATCTATTTGTGGACAGACGACGGCATAATCATTGGCTTCGTCCTGTGCAATATCTACGATATACTGAAATTGACCACCTCCTCGGGCGTCCTCACTGATATGGATCACCTTAAGACTACCTTGGGAGCTCATGGTACCAGGTATTATCAGTAGTGTAGTCAAGTAACCTTAGGGCCTCTCCTGCCAAAGATTCGAAGAGCTCGCCAGAATGATATGTGAAGTGATTTTTCCAGTCACCACTTGTCCCCTTTCGAAGAAACTTGGACTGAGGGTCTTTTTCTTTCATTCGAGTAAAAGAGAATTGTTCTATGACTTGATCTATGTCTGCAGAGCTTACGTCAAGGCCGATATATTTAGTAACACGCAGTAACTCATTGTGAGGGTCACTCAATAAGTCCTCATAAGTTATCGCGAGTAAATCGAGTGGATGGCATGCGAGCACATGTTCTTGCCATGTGATAGATCTGCCTCCAATCTTATAGTTCTGATGAAAAGCCTCAATAAAGGCCGCCAAGTTGGTTTTAACATTATGGAGGTTTGACGAATCAACATAGGAAGCCCATCGTTTTTGCTCATGCGATGGGCAGTGATCGTTTGGGATTATGAAATGGTGATAAGCAGATACCATAATGTCACGCCCGTCACGTAAGATCACTATGGGTGTATTTAATTTTTCATGCGGGACAAGATGACTATGGAGTATGCTGGGACTTTGGGATATAAATCTATTTCGGGGGAAAGGAACACCAGTTAGGCCTGATAGCATTTGACAAAACCAGGTTCCACCAGACTTGGGAAACTCTGAGACATAGTAATTGCTCTTACCCATGGGTTGTTGCCACAGGGCGTACCGCTGTAGGGCGATAAGTTTATTTTGAAATTTAGGTGTCAATAGTTTTTAACTCTTCGAATGGACAAGGTAAAAATCTCCTTGATTAGGAGTGGCATATACCTAAAGGTCTTGCCCCTGCGATTGAGGTTTTTCCACTTAACTCTGAGGTTGTTCGTCAGGATTTTGTGATTTATTTTTGACTTGATGGTATAGTCTAAGAGGACATCAGGTAGATTGTGAAAAATCACTTTATCATATAGTCTATACCATAGGTCGGCATCTTCCGCCCAACGTAACTCAGGGTCATAGTAACCGTGTTGTTCATAGACCTCTTTTCTTATCATCACGGTGGGGTGAAAGACCAGAGTTTTTCTGAACACTCTTTTTTTGATGTCACGATCTTCCGTAGGGAGACTCATCGTCTTGACAGGCTTATTAGATTTATCCACATATCTGACTGCAGTACCTAATATGTCTACCTCTGGATGATCCTGCATGAAATCATACTGTAGCTGTAGTCTGCTTGAGTATGAGATATCATCTGCATCCATGCGGGCAATGATAGGAGTACGGGCCTGTTGTATACCACGATTTAAAGAATAGGATAGTCCTTGGTTGGATTTATTCGTGAGTATCGTGATCCGTTTATCCTGCTTCTGATATTGGGAGAGGATTTCTAAGGTGTTATCAGAACTGGCATCGTCAATGATAATAAACTCAAACTCCGTAAAGGATTGATTCACTATGCTATCAATCGCCTTCTGCACGGTCCCTTGTGCGTTATAGCAGGACATCACTACACTAAGTTTAGGATCAGTCATATCTGCGTCTGAAGAGTAAACTGGTTATGACTCCGGTGGCGAGACCGAAGAATATCCAAAAGTAAACAGTGAACATAGAATCTTCGCCGAGCCCAAAAAACATCATAAAGCAAAACAAGAATAGAATGCACTTTTCAAAGGGTCTCGCCAAGGCTTTTAGTTGGAGCGTCAGCCAAACCAGTCTGGCTTGAACCAAAAGATGTAGTGAACCTAAGGCTAACCCTAAACTCCCAAATAAAT
>CAZJTO010000005.1:8879-10030 GCA_964548935.1 uncultured Saprospiraceae bacterium | reverse complement strand
GCTTGAACCAAAAGATGTAGTGAACCTAAGGCTAACCCTAAACTCCCAAATAAATGTACATAGTCAGACTCAGGTGCAATTGGGACGTAATTGAGGATGGCATTCGCATTATAAAAGTCAGCAAAAATCTGCCGGTTGAAAATATCGGTATAAATGGGATAGCCGCCTAAGCCCACCCCGAAAGGGAAGCTGTTGATGATATTCCAAGCGTTGGCATAGCTATAGAATCTCGTATCATAGATGATATTATCAAAGTATTGATCCTTGAGTAGGAGTATAGCAATGAAAGCAAATAGGGAAGCGGCTATTACTCGTTTGAGGCTTCCAAAATTGAAAACAAAAAGCGCTCCGATCATGCCAATCATATAGCTACGGATCCCAAACCCAGCAAAAAGGAGTATCAAGAGTATTGGGATTTTTATGTGCTTGTTCCTAACCATATACAAAGTATAGGCACTCAGAAACCCAAGTAAATATCCGTATCGCTGCTTCATTATACCAAAGTCATCCAAGCTATGTACAAAGGCGTCATTAAATTCTGTGAAGTAATATGACAAGGGGTATTGAAGAAGTATTTGGATCGTGCAAAACACCACTAGTGCAAACATCAACCAGAAAATCCATATCGTTCTCCTATAAAATAACCGGTCGTCCCAATCTCTTAATTTGAATATGAAAATGTGTACAACAATTGCCATCATAATAAAGATGAGCTGATAGAGGTACCACGAAGAGTCTATGTAAGGACTCAAGACAAAGTTGATAGAGTATAGGACAACAAGAACACCATACTGGCTTAAGGAGGGCCAGAATGTTGACATCTTTGGTCCTTGATGGACAAAAACCACTAGTAAACCAAAAAAACTGATGTAGTTTACAAAGTTGAATGCTCCTCCACCCAACGCATTGATCTCAACGGGAAAACCGAAAAGTTGCGATAAGTAAAAATCAAAAAACGTCAATCTCAGTAACGCCATAAACAAGAAAAAGGACACGATGCTAATCCTTACTTTAGATATATCTGGTAACGTTATCTGACTCATGACTTGCTAGGAAGTCTATCAACAATGAATTTCTTTTGCATTTGCATCTCGGGATTGAAGATAATTCCAGTTAAGAGCATTGCGACTAACCACGATAAAATTAATGAG
>CAZJTO010000005.1:0-8779 GCA_964548935.1 uncultured Saprospiraceae bacterium | reverse complement strand
ATTGAAGATAATTCCAGTTAAGAGCATTGCGACTAACCACGATAAAATTAATGAGCATAAGATCTCTACAAAGGAATTGAATGATAGAAACAGTTGGAACAACTTACCCATTAGCACAAAAAGGGTTAATAGCGTAATTACAAAACTAATAACCCGAATAGCGCTATTACGATCAACATATCTCAGTATCGTATTGCACCAGCAGATAAACCAATATACCAAGGAAAGTATACTATATACTGTAACAAACACGAGCATATCAACCTTGAATATTAAGAACCCAATAATTATCGGAGCAAAGACTATTAAAGCTCCAATCCAATATAACTTAGTGAGCTCTTTAGTTTTAAGATCATTGATATACATGATATTAGTAAGCCCCTTGAAGATGAGAGACAACCCTAGGAAAGCGAGCCATACAACGTATGATCCAGCATATATCCACTGTTCACCAAGGATAAGAGTGGTGATCTCCTGGCCAAATAGATGAAAGCATAAACAAGGAATACCAATAAAATTGAGAATAAACAAAGAAAGTATCCTATAAGCTTGGCGGAGGCGTTCACCTTTCATAGTACTTAGATAGGTCATCGCCGGAGTTGTGAGGGCATTGCGAAATGTATTTGGCTTATCTACTACGAAGAGGCCTCTTTCATAGTGACCCAGAGTAAATTCTCCAAAAATCTTACCCACAAAAAGTTTTTCTATGTTTCCACTTATTCCTGTAATCAGCCGGCTTATTACAAGGTGATAAGCCTGAATGATATAGGGTTTGATGGCTAAAATGTTCTTGATAGATACGAATTGATACTTGGCCCTTGAGAGTAGTAGTGCGCTTAAAAGTCTGGTAAAGCTGTAACTAAGATGTTTAATGGCTAGCGCAACTGCTCCCCAACCAGAAAGGGCCAGACTTATTGAAATGATCAATGATACAGCCGCCGAACCAATCGAAATGGACTCTGTAGAATAAAACTTTTTGTTGCGTAGCAATTGACTAAATGGCTGATTGGACACACTCATACAGATGGCAGATAAGGCCATAATAGGAAACAAGGTATATAAGAGAGTTAGATCGTAGTAATGGACCATAAGAGGAGAGAGCAACAAGAGGATCATTGCCACCAGCACTCCGAAAAAAATATTAATTGATAGAAATGAAGAATTGACAAGCTTATTAACGGTAGGATACTTCAGATAGATAGGAGTAAGCCCAAAGTCCAAGAACGATTGAAAAAAGAGAAACACCGCAAAGCATAAGGCGTACACACCGAAATCTTCAGGCCCTAGGATGCGAGCCAAGATAATAGCCCCTCCAAGATTGATCAGCTGCTGTAAACCAACTCCGATAAATGATATTGCACCGCCCTTAACAGGATTCATGTATTTCAAAGATAGTTGCGCTCAGCGCACATCTCTGCCAAATGTTGATCATAATCGCAAAGCTTGTGGATGACTCGATGGATACTCTTGATTTCATCATCAGTTAGCGTGTCTGTCCAAAAAAAGTCTAAGCTCAAGAAATCATCATCAATGGAAGAATATTGTGCAGAATGCAAAGTATTGAGTGAGACCATCGACGGCGTAAAAATATGTGAAGGATGGATAGGGTGATCATATAAATCAAGGTTGATTAATAAGTTTTTCACCTGATCAAAAGGATGCGTGTACAGATCCTCATAAAAGATGGGTTGACTATTTATCTGGTGCAGCTGCTTCAGTGCTCGCAGATTAAGATATCCCCATACGAAAGCTAGCTGTTCAATACGGGTATTGCAATCAGCAGAGAGTTTTTGGAATTTTAAACCCCTAATATGATTATTAAATAGACGCCAATGTTGGCTCCAACCCAGGTCCTCCCAGAAATGCGGTCTATTCCGAATCGAAGCGATTACAGCGAGAGGATGTCGTATGATATAGACGACCCTAGCTGAATAATGCTCTACCAAGGAATCAAATGAGGTGTTGAGTCGAATTGACTTAAGACCAATAATCTCGGAATGCTCCCAGATGCTCTCAACGTATTTAGGATCTACCTGATCAATAGTTGAGGGAAGATGATTCCTGAGCAACCAATCACGCTTGAGTTGCTTGCTAAGCACTGCATCTAAGTGCTTGACCAGAGCAGCAGATAGGACTGACTCTCGATAGATTGTGGTGTTGACATCGCTATAGATCTGCGGATGGAGTGGCTCAAACAGAATTAGTCCTCCACTATACTTCGAGATAATATCTGATACCCATGTCGTGCCAGACCTGCCAAGCCCTAATATGAAAACAGGCTTATTCATATCTGGCAAAATATGATATTATATAATCATACCTGCAGCAACAGTATTGTTAGAGGCTTCATCCACTAAGATTATACTACCTGTATTTCGATTCTTACGGTAAGAATCAACAAACAGAGGCTTAGTAGTTCGCAACACGACCCGTGCAATATCATTCATATTGATATTCTTATCCTCCATATCACGGTGTAGTGAGTTAATATCTAGCTTATATCTAATCTCTTTAACAACACAGCGTGCATCTTGAGAAGTGTGCCTTATACTATACTTGCCTTTGGCGTGCAGAGGTCTATTGCTATCAAACCAACATAACATAACCTCTATATCTTGGGTTATTTCAGGTTGATTGTTTTCTCTGACGATCATGTCACCACGACTGAGATCAAGATCATCTTCTAAGAGGACTGTCACAGATTGTGGCGGGAACGCTACCTCTTGTTCTCCGTCTGGTCCTATTATTTGCTTAATCTTAGTAGAGAAGCCAGTTGGCAACAGGGTTACGGCATCTCCTTTTTTCATGACACCACCAGCCAATCTTCCAGCATAACCTCTGTAATCGTGAAATTCGTCAGTATTGGGTCTGATGACAAACTGTACTGGGAAGCGAGCATCAATAAAATTGTGATCACTGGCAATGTGTACGTTTTCGAGGTAGTACATGAGGGTCGGACCATCATACCAAGAAGTCTTGTCAGATCGCGTTACTACATTATCCCCTAGCAATGCTGAGATAGGAATAAAGTGAACATCAATGACATCAAGCTTAGCAGCAAAGGCCTCAAAAGACTCTTGAATCTTATCGTATTCCTCTTGGCTGAAATCAACCAAGTCCATCTTGTTAACACACACAACAATGTGAGGTATCTGAAGGAGCGATGCGATGATCGCATGCCTTTTGGTTTGTTCTACAACACCATGACGCGCATCAATTAAGATCAAGGCAACATTGGCTGTTGACGCTCCTGTAACCATGTTTCGTGTATACTGGATATGCCCTGGAGTGTCTGCAATGATAAACTTTCGCTTAGGAGTACTAAAGTATCTGTAGGCGACATCTATAGTAATCCCCTGTTCTCTTTCTGATTTTAATCCATCAGTCAGTAGGGCTAGGTTGATACCTTCTTCTCCACGACGCTCAGTAGCATCTTTTATCTGATCATACTGATCTTGATAGATACTCTTGCTATCATATAGTAGTCTCCCGATCAATGTTGACTTGCCGTCATCTACACTACCTGCGGTAGTAAATCGTAGTAATTCTGTGTTATTATCGCTCATTCTTTTTTCTCTTTTTGGTCTAGAAATAACCTTCTTTTTTGCGATCCTCCATAGCTGTTTCGCTGCGCTTATCATCTGTGCGACCTCCTCTCTCTGTCATTCTTGTAGTTGCCACTTCTTCGATGATTCCTTCTACTGTAGTGGCACCTGATCTCCACACTCCGGTACAAGTCATATCTCCAATGGTACGACACCTTACAGTCTCCTTAAATACCTTTTCTCCAGGCTTTTTCATGATATAATCACAATCTGCGAGCAATGTACCGTCTCGTTCGAATACTTCACGTTCATGAGCGAAGTACAACGATGGCAAGTCTACTTTTTCCATTGCTAAGTACTGCCATACGTCAAGCTCTGTCCAGTTACTAATTGGAAAAATTCTGAAGTGCTCGCCCATGCTTTTGCGACCGTTGAACAGATTCCATAGCTCTGGACGTTGGTTTTTAGGATCCCACTGACCAAATTCATCTCGATGCGAGAAAAACCTTTCTTTAGCTCGAGCTTTTTCTTCATCTCTACGAGCACCACCCATGGCAGCATCATATTTCCCTTTTTCTAATGCATTGAGAAGAACGCCAATCTGAAGCATATTTCGGCTGGCATTTACACCTTTTTCCTCAACGGCGTCTCCAGATTGAATCGCCTCCTCGACTGAACCTACAATGAGTTTGGCCCCTAACTTTTTGACCAGATCATCCCTATATTGAAGAGTCTCAGGAAAGTTATGTCCAGTGTCGACATGTAGCAATGGAAAAGGAACTTTAGCCGGATAAAAGGCCTTATATGCTAGATGTACAATTAAGATAGAGTCTTTCCCTCCGGAGAACATGATAACAGGGCGCTCAAACTGAGCCGCTACCTCCCGAAGGATGAAGATTGATTCTGCCTCTAATTCTTTTAGATGACTGATATTATAATCCATGTATTATACCAATTTCGATTTTTCAATAATGTAATGACATAATGCATCAACGCTCTCAGTAACACTCTGAGAAGCAGTTGGTATGACCATTTCGGCATTCACAGGTGGCTCATAAGGCGAGTCAATTCCTGTAAATCCTTTTATTAATCCTTTACGTGCTTTTTTATAAAGCCCTTTCACATCTCGCTCCTCGCATAATTCAAGAGATGTCTCGACATATACTTCACTGAAGTCCTCTGCTCCAATAATTTCTTTGGCAAGAGCTCTGATCCTGATTGTAGGACTTATAAATGAACAAAGTGTGATAATACCACTATGCACATATAATTTAGCCACTTCTGCAATACGTCTGATATTCTCTTGTCTATCCTCAACACTAAAAGTGAGATTATTGGATATCCCGGTTCTAATGTTGTCACCGTCTAAGACTTGTACAAAGAAACCTGCATCAAACAGCTTGCGCTCAACTCCTTTAGCGATAGTGCTTTTGCCAGATCCAGATAAACCAGTCAACCAATAAACGGCAGCGTTCTGATTTAGGTAGCGTTCTCTTTCGTCCCGCTGAACCAGCTGATCAAATATGGAATGTATATTTTCCATTCAACTACTTCTTAAAAGGATTTAATTTTCTGATGCTTCCTCTTGGTACAGCTTGCCATGCCCGCTCATGTAAATAATATATGATGAGCTTGATAAAGAACTCAATTGAAGCTATTGTTACAGCTGTACTTATCTCACCTGTCGTAAAATACGTAATAGCAAAAATGGTACTTGTGGCAATAACCCTCCAAGTGAGCCCCTTAATTATGCTTCTTAAATGAGATTCCTTCTGTGTCTCCAACATTAGCTACGCTAAAATTCCCACAAACCTACAACTATTATTGGTTGCAGCATAGGTTGAGCTATAACCTGATTATATAAAGAGTGCCAAGAATAAGAAAACTTATAAATATTCCAAGGAGAAACCCATAAATCAGCACTCTCGATAGCCCTAATACATTAGGTTGCAAAGGAGATATGGGCTCATCAATCAATTGGATGAGCGGTGTATTGTTTTGAAGGGCTAATTCTGCGATAGCTAGATTTTCTTCTGCCTTGCCATAAGCAGTTTTTAGAATATAGGATTCTGTTGATAGCCTACTCAAACGAGATGAACTCGTACTGCGATAGGCGTTTGGGCTTAGATCCTGTAATACCGCTATTTCATTCTCTACCGAGTTAAGTGAGATAGATATAGAGTCGCGCTTATTCTTAATAATATCGAATGATAATTGCTGACGCTCTACAGATTTATTAGTGTAGAAGTCTTTTAGGTATTCAAAGTGATTAATTAAATAGTTAATTGAGAGCTCTTCGGAGAGTGATTCAAAATCAAATGTCATGATGTAATGATCTCGGCCATAATCCATATTAAGAAGTCCTCCAGTTTGTTCTGATCCGTTTACGAGCTTGTGTAATTGTTTGATTAGGAAGTTATACTCTGGAGTTCCAACGGTGTTTGTAAAGCTTCCTGAAAACTGTTGTTCAGAATAGGCTTGCCACGATTCGTCTAATTTGTAATAGCTAATTAGATGATCTGCAATACTCTTGTTTTCTCCATCAATTTCACATTGAGATTTTAACACCTGCTCGAGTATATACCTAGACCGAGCAATTTCAATAAGCTTGTCTATATTATATTTCCCAGAGGAAACAGGGAGTCCAAATTGACCAAGTATGCTCGATATACCCGTAACAGATTGTCCCGCGTCATCGCTTAACATTAAGGTCAAAGAAGCTTTATAAGTTGGTGCTTTGCCCTGGGACCAAAACCACAGACCGGCACAAGACAATAAGATTGCAAGCAAAAAAATCTTCCAATGACTGAGTAGGAGATGGATATATCCCTTGACAGATCTGATGAAATCCTCTAAGGAAATCTCATCTTCAGGCCTCATGGATTTCAACTCCGACATTATGGATCAGTCTTTATAATTTAATGAAGGAAATAAAAACTTCTCGGCCGCCTCAACCGGTATGCCTTTTCTTTTGGCATATTCTTTCACTTGATCCAGTTCGATTTGTCCCAATCCAAAGTACTTAGATTCTGGATGACTTAAGTAGTATCCACTGACAGATGCCGCAGGATACATGGCTAAGCTCTCGGTTAATGAGATACCCGTATTGGCTTCTACGTCGAGCAATTCAAAAATGGTTTCTTTTTGAGTGTGATCTGGACATGCTGGATATCCCGGGGCCGGCCGGATGCCTTGATAATTCTCTTTGATAAGATCTTCTGCGCTCAATTTTTCATCGCTATAACCCCAGTATTCTGTGCGAATCAGCTCATGTAGCTTCTCCGCGAAAGCCTCAGCTAGTCTATCAGCTAGGGACTTGAGCAATATGCTACTATAATCATCATGACTAGCTTCGAATTCTTTAAGCTTGCCTTCTATATTGAGACCCGTAGTAACTGCAAAAGCACCAATGTAGTCTTTCTGCCCTTCTGCTGCTATATAATCTGCAAGGGCAAGCTGAGGCACCTTTTCATTCTTTTTACGCTGTTGCCTTAACCCAAACAGCGTATATGATTTACCATTATCAGGATTGGTGATCAAGATATCTTCATCACGCTTATGCGCTGGAAAAAGCCCATATACGCCATTGGCGGTAATCCAGGATTCATTTACAATCTGCTTGAGCATGGATTGAGCATCATCATAAAGTTTTTTAGCTTCATCGCCCACGGTCTTATCCTTAAATATCTGCGGATACTTGCCTTTTAGCTGCCAGCTACTAAAAAACGGTGTCCAGTCAATATAGTCTATGAGTTCATTGAGGTCATATGTAGTAAGCGAGTGTACGCCTAATCTCTTAGGGACAGGGGGCTTATAATCGTTCCAATTTAACTCGAGTTTTTTCTTTCTTGCTTGAGCAAGAGTTAGATATTCTTTCTTCCTAGTATTGTTGAGTCGCTGGGTTCGGACCTTGTCATATTCTGCTCGGATATCTAAGATGTAATTGGATTTGTTATTCTCGTCCGACGAGCTTAGGATTGTAGAGACTCCTACACTACGAGAGGCATCCAACACATGTACTGTGGGGCCAGTATAAACAGGCTCTATCTTAAGCGCTGTGTGTGTTTTACTGGTTGTAGCTCCGCCGATAAGTAAAGGGATTTTCATCCCTCGTTCTTCCATTAAGCTGGCCACATTAACCATTTCATCGAGGGACGGAGTGATTAACCCACTTAACCCAATGATGTCTACATTCTGTTTTTGGGCCTCATCCAGAATTTTGTTAGCTGGTACCATCACCCCTAGGTCGATAATTTCAAAGTTGTTGCAAGCTAATACCACACCAACTATATTCTTACCAATATCATGGACATCACCCTTAACAGTAGCAAGGAGGATTTTTCCTTTTCTTTGTATGACACCTTGTTTCTCTTCTTCTATGAATGGAGTGAGATATGCCACGGCTTTTTTCATCACTCGAGCACTTTTGACCACTTGAGGTAAAAACATCTTACCAGCGCCAAATAGGTCACCGACCACATTCATACCATCCATAAGTGGCCCTTCAATCACCTTAATTGGAGAGCCGAGCTCTGTCATGGCTGCTTGGGCGTCTTCATCGATATATTCTGTTATACCTTTGATGAGGGCATGCTCGATTCTCTTAGCAACAGGGTTTTCGCGCCAACTCAGGTCGACTACTCGAGTTTTTCCTGCTCCTTTTACATTCTCTGCATAACTGATCAAACGATCAGTGGAGTCTGCTCTACGATTGAACAGAACATCTTCGATAAGATCACGGAGCTCTACTGGGATCTCATCATAGATCTCCATCATGCCGGCATTGACGATTCCCATGTCCATCCCCTTCTGTATAGCATGATATAGAAACACACTATGCATTGCTTCTCGCACTCTGTTATTACCTCTAAAGGAAAAAGATATATTGCTGACACCACCACTTATCTTGACACCAGGACAACGGGCCTTAATCTGTTCTGTGGCATCTATGAAATTCATAGCATATTCATTATGCTCTTCGATGCCTGTTGCAACGGCAAAAATATTGGGATCAAATATGATATCATTTGGGTTGAAGCCGACCTTGTTGACCAGGATATCATATGCGCGCACACAGATTTCGACCTTTCGTTCAGTCGTATCAGCTTGACCTTTTTCATCAAATGCCATGACGACAGCAGCGGCACCATATCGCCTTACTGTTTTAGCATGTTGGATGAATATTTCTTCACCTTCTTTTAATGAAATCGAGTTTACGATACACTTGCCTTGTA
>CAZJTO010000004.1:0-30233 GCA_964548935.1 uncultured Saprospiraceae bacterium | reverse complement strand
CAGAAATAAACGTATTTTGTTGATATCAAACTAATTTATAAATACCGACAATTTGAGAGTTTCATATCAGCAATTTAAGATGTATCTCATCATCTCCACATTGTCACTTATACATGCCTGTACTCCTAAATCTTCTGATGCTAGTTCGACAGCTCAAGATCAAGAAGGCTGGGAATCTATTTTTAATGGAGAGAATTTAGATGGATGGATCAATCATGGTCATGAGAAATGGTATGTAGACAACGGTGAAATCATCTGTGAAAGTGGTCCAAAAGAAGAATACGGATATCTATCAACTGAAAAGTTCTACGATGACTACGAGCTAACCTTAGAGTTCAAGCAGGAGGCCAATGGCAATTCAGGAGTATTCTTTAGATCCACACTGGAAGGAGTGAAAATTAGTGGATGGCAGGTCGAAGTAGCACCTCCAGAACATCATACCGGCGGGATATATGAATCGTATGGGCGTGGTTGGCTGGTACAACCTGAGCCCCAGAAAGACGCCAAGCTAAAAATGGGAGACTGGAACCTCATGAGGATCATCGTGGCTAATGATAAGGTCACAACTTGGCTTAATGGTCAAGAAATGGTTTCTATCAAGGACACTAAAATAGGTCAAGGCAAAGGTGCTATCGCATTACAAATCCATGATGGCGGCGGTATAAAGGTGAGATGGAGAAATCTGAAGGTGAGAGAGATTGGGGCCGGAGAAGCGGAGGAGTTCGCCAGTGATATGTCAGATACTTGGCGGTTTATTTTTGATGGCATAAGTACTGATGGATGGAGAGCCTATAATGGAGACGCCATGCCTCCACAATGGGTTGTTGAGGACGGCGTCCTTAGATTTGATGCTGAACTCAAATTGGAAGAAGAATTCTCCGGAGGAAAAGACATTATCTATGCCGATCAAGAGTATGAAGAATTTGATTTAGTATTTGACTGGAAGATTCCCGAGGGAGGGAATAGTGGTGTTTTCTACCATCTAAAAGAAGGCTATGACGCACCGTGGATGATTAGTCCTGAATACCAACTCATAGATGATGCGGGCTGGGAAAAGTTGAACAACTCAGCCTTAGAGGGCGCCCAAAAAGTAGGTTCAGACTATGCCATGTATGCAGCTGATGACCAAACTAAAGTGACGAAGAAAGCCGGAGAGTGGAACAATTCCAGGATAAGATTTACTGCAGATCAAGTTGAGTATTTTCTTAATGGTGCAAAGACGATTTCATTTGTGCCTTGGTCCGCTGACTGGGAAACAAGGAAGAATAATGGAAAGTGGAAGGACTTTCCAGACTATGGAAAGTTTAGATCTGGGTTTATTGGCTTTCAGGATCATGACAGCCCACTGTGGTTTAAGAATATTAAGATCAAGAAACTCTAAGCATATCATATGAGTAATCGGAGAGAATTTATAAAAAAATCAGGGCTATTAGCAACCTCACTTACTGTCTCAGGAGGTGTGCTCCTCAGCTCGTGTCAAGAGAAAGCAGTCGTTAGTAAGCTCAGCAATCTTAGGACGGCTCACATCGGGGTCGGGGGTATGGGCATGGAGGATCTCAAGGCTATGGCAACTCACTCAAAAGTGATTATAACGGCTCTATGTGATGTTGATTCGAGAGCGCTGTCGGCGGCTCATAAGATGTTTCCTAATGCTAAAATCTACAAAGACTATCGCAAGATGCTTAAGGAGATGAAGGATATGATAGATGCCGTAGTTGTCTCTACACCAGATCATACTCATGCTCCCGCATCTATGATGGCTATGGAGATGAATAAATCTGTCTACTGTCAAAAGCCTTTAACACATCATGTTTCCGAGGCGAGAGCAATGAGTAAGGTTGCTAAGGAGAAAAACTTAGTAACTCAGATGGGAATCCAAGTGCATTCCTTTTATGATTATAAATTAGCAACTCAATTGATTCAGGCAGGTATAATTGGTAAGGTCAGCAAAGTATATGCATGGTCTCCTAAAAACTGGGGATATGATGGCCCTGCACCAACAACTTCTGATCCAGTTCCAGATTATCTCGATTGGAATCTGTGGTTAGGTACAGCTAAGCAGCGGGATTATAAAGAAGGCCAGTATCATGCATTGAACTGGCGTAAAGTTGTAGACTACGGTTGTGGTACTTTGGGAGATATGGGTGTACATATATTTGATACACCATATAATGCGCTCAATCTTGACGTACCTTATACGATCAAAAATGAATGCCGTCCTCCAAATGGATTTGGTTTCCCTGAGCATAATGTAGTCACTTATGAGTTTCCAGGGACGCAGTACACCACAGATAACTTCAAATGGATTTGGTATGATGGTACTGGTGCACCAGAGCAAAGCAATGATTTGAGACTCCCAGGACAAGATGAAGCTCTTCCAGAACAAGGCGCTATGTTTGTTGGTGAGAAGGGCAGGTTGTTGTTACCTCACTTCATGGAATTACCACGACTGATCAGAGATGATCAGTATCAGAAACTTGATCTCAGCATGATAGACGAAAAGCTCCTTGAATCCCCTCCTACAGAGAGAGACTATGGTAAGGAGAGTGTTACTCATTATCATGAGTTTATTGAGGCTTGTATGGACAATGCCGAATGTACCGCTCCTTTTTCATATGCATCACGACTGACAGAGACAATACTATTGGGAGTTATTGCTGGGTACTTCCCAAATCAGACCCTTCATTGGGATAGTCAAAAGTCGGAATTTGCTGAGGAGGAAGCCAATAACTTTCTGGACGTGCCATATCGAGAGTTTTAGTGCTGATTACTCAACAACATGGTTGTCAGATATCATACAGATTTTTAAGAGATTGTATTGCCTTCTCTGTTTCGATGCTAGCAGGACCTTTAAATATCTTTAGGCGACTTGACCTACTGAGTTCATAGTTTATATTAGGATTTGGGTCTACATAATATATAGGCGTATCAGGTGAAGCATAAGCAGTTAAGCTAGCTGCTGGATAAACTTGCA
The DNA here is from genome assembly GCA_964548935.1 of uncultured Saprospiraceae bacterium. GTDB lineage: Bacteria > Bacteroidota > Bacteroidia > Chitinophagales > Saprospiraceae > GYS-P2D. Next base: position 27,259 of record CAZJTO010000004.1, on the reverse strand, counting down.
TAGATGTTCCTATTATAACAATAGCATCGCATTGAGCGATCTCCTTGATTGCTCTTTCTAGCATGGGCACGGCCTCACCAAACCAAACAATAAATGGTCTCATCTGAAAGCCATTGGGACATTTATCCGATAGACTAATTGCTCCATCCCAAGTGCGTACATAAGAAGGGTCCCCCGAGCTTGTTGCTTTAGTTAATTCACCATGTAAGTGGATTATATGTGATGACCCAGCTCGCTCGTGGAGGTCATCTACATTTTGTGTAATTACAGTCACGTCAAACTGGTCTTCCATTGCTGCAATATCTAAGTGCGACTTATTAGGTGATACGGTTTTTAACTGTTTCCGTCTTTCATTATAAAATTCTAATACCAGAGCAGGATTTTTAGAAAAGCCTTCAGGACTAGCAACCTCCATAACATCATGACCTTCCCACAATCCATCCGCATCTCTGAAGGTTTTTATGCCACTTTCAGCACTGATACCAGCACCTGTTAGAACCGAAATTCGTCGTCTACTTGTCATTCAGTTTTTTTTTAAAAGAGTGAAAAATGATTGCAAGTCCTCTTTTAAGGAGGACATAATGTTAAAATTCAAGAATTTAGGGTTTATACACGAAGATTTAAGGGTAAACACTTGTTCGATTAGATTATATATTGCTATTTTTAATATACATTAAAAGTCTTATCTGTAAATTACATTACATAGACCGATTTTTTCGGGGTAAATTTACATGGTAGAAGGGTTAATCTGATTAGATGAATCACAGTTAGTTTGATTAAAACTTTTACTTGTTACAATAACATGAACAAAAACTGATAACCTGGAATGAAAAGGCTCATTATACTTTTTCTTTTCTCTGCTTTTGTTGATGCGATTATAGCTCAGGATATTCATTATTCTCAGTTTTATAATTCGCCTCTCAATATTAATCCGGCAAAAACAGGGATATTTAATGGCGATAAAAGAATAAATCTTAGCTATCGCAATCAATGGAGATCGATCGTTCCTTGGACGACGTTTACTGGCTCTTATGATCAGAAATTTTATCCTAAGAAAGATAGGGATTATTTCTTTTCTGGCGGAATATTAGTCAATTATGACAGCCAAGAAAGATTGGGAGACCTCAACCTATTTAATATTAACCTTACTGGCTCTTACACGTATATTCTCAACGAGAATAATCTTCTCACTGGAGGGTTATTATTAGGATATGCAAACAGAGCAGTGGACATTAATTCACTGACTTGGGATGCTCAATGGAACGGGGCAAATTTTGACCCGACCTTAGATCCTAATGAATTATTGGAGGCCCGGAGCACTTCATTCTTCGAAACAGGATTAGGAGTAAATTATCGATGGCAAAAATCTACAAGAACAAAACTTGATTTAGGTGTTGGTGTATATCATTTTGCTGAGCCTAATGTGAATTTTAGAGATGATTTAGAGGATATCAACCTATCTAGAAGATATTCAATATCAGGAGTTGGAACATTCCAATTGGCTCAGAAATTCGACTTGCAATTGAATGCTTTAGGGCAGTTACAAGGTCCCAATAGTGTATATACAGTTGGGGGCTTAGGTAAATTCCATGTAAATCAACAGAGGGGTAAGGAGACAGAAGTTCATCTTGGAGTTGGATATCGAACCACTGGGACAATTTGGCCCATCTTGGCTGTACAATACCAAAACTTCTATATATCCGGTAGTTATGATATAGACATTTCTGATTTCGGTGAATTTGTCACAGGAGTTAACGGACACAATCCGAGCACATTTGAATTGCACTTTACTTACATCATAACTAATGTTAAACCATTTAAAAAGGTGAAGGTATGTCCGATATTCTAAGAAGTACGAAGATGAGATTGAAGAATATCCTATTAGTTGGAGTACTTAGCGCAGTCTGTATTGTGGGGTATGGTCAGAATTTAGGACAATATATATCCGCAGCAGAGGAGTCTTTTCAAGGAGAGGATTATTATAGTGCGTTATCTTACTATTTGGAGGCGATTCAGTTTGACACATCTAGTATTGATGTCATGTATGATATCGCAGAATCCGCGAGATTGTTTGATTCGTATAATATCTCTAAAGATTACTACTCTAAGGTTGTGGAGAAGGATGAAAATAATACTTATCCATTAGCGCCATTCTATCTAGGTGAGATGTCTCAGATCACTGGTGACTATGAATCTGCAATCACTTATTATAACTTATATCTTTCTGAGCAGGAAGGTGAAGATCAATATCTCACCTCCAAAGCTAAAAAAGAAATAAGCTCAGCAGAATGGTCTCTTGAGATGGTCGATAATGTTCAAGAAAACATAACGATAAGAAGATATGGGAATGAGATAAACACTGAGTTCTCAGAGTTTGGAGCACTTAAAGATGACGAGGGCTTGACGTATAGCTCTCTCGCCTTTCAAACACAAGAAGAAAGGAATATTCCAACTAAAGCGATATCTAAAATTGTTAAGTCTACAGCAGATGGCATGATGGATTCATATGCCGAATTAAATCGTGCTAATCTTAATACGGCCCATACAGCTTACAACACCAACAAATCTCGGATTTATTATACCATATGTAATTATATCAATGCGAATGATATACGATGTGATTTATATAGCAGAGCTATTCTGGGTGATGGATCCTATGGTGAAGAAACCAAACTTCCAGATCATATCAATGGTGATGGCTACACGTCAACACAACCCAGTGTCGCGTTTGATAAAGACTTAGGTAAAGAGGTTCTTTATTTCAGTTCCGATCGTGACGGAGGGAATGGTAAAATGGATATATGGTACGTAACCTTAGACGGTTTAGATAAGTATTCTGATCCAATAAATTTGACGGATCTTAATACTGCGGAAGATGATATAACGCCGTTTTATCACGCCAATTCTCAAGTCATTTACTTCAGTTCTGAAGGATACACATCGTTAGGGGGGTTGGATATATACCGTGCACCTAAGGATAATGGACATTTCGGCGAAGTAGAGAACCTTGGTCTTCCTATTAATAGTAGTTACAATGATGTCTATTTTAATCTGGATGACGAAGGTGAGTCAGCTTTGTTTTCATCTAATCGGACAGGAACGAATTACGTAGATCCGCTTAACGAATCATGTTGTTATGACATATTCGAATCGGATATAGAGGAAGTTATTATAAACCTTAATGCGCTGACCTTTGATGGCAACACACTGGATACATTGACAGATGTTAACGTAGATCTCATTTGTCTGGATAACGGGCAGGTCATGGATTCGCGTATAAACGCTGCGGGTGCAGATCACCCTTTTTCTCTTGAGAGAGGAAAGGAGTATTTAGTAATAAGCTCCAAAGCTGGCTACGCTCCAGATACGATGAGTCTAAATACGAATAGGATTTACTCGTCTGAGGATATGGTTAGAAAGGTATTCTTAACAAGAAACTCTCTTGATCTACTCGTATATACATATGATGATATTAGCAAATTGGACTTGCCGGGAACTACTGTCAAGCTAATTGACCTTACAGATGGGACGATGCAGGAGAAAGTAATAACGAATGAAGAGGGTAATGATTTCACTTTTACTGTGATACCTGGTCACGAGTATCAGATCATTGGATATAGAGACCGTTACGGGGAGGCGAGTACAATGTTAAAAGCTATTGATGAAGATGGTACTGGGGTGATTACCAGAAAGCTTTACTTAGAGAGAAAAGATCTAAATATTTTCTTACCTCTTGCGCTTTATTTTGATAATGATGAGCCTAATAAGAGGTCTGTCAAACTTACAACTGATAAAGATTATACTGAGACCTTTGATGAATACATCTTCCGAAAGGAGAAGTTTAAGGACGAGTACACTAAGAACATGTCTGAAACGGAAGTAGGTTTAGGGGAGTCTCGTCTCGATGATTTCTTTGAGAATGACGTCAAAAATGGGTTTAATAATTATCAGAAATTTTTGCAAGCAATGTTGAAGCAATTGGATAAAGGAAGAACGTTTGAGTTAAGCGTCAGAGGATTTGCCAGTCCGCGTGCTGATACGAGATACAACTTAGCCTTAAGCCAAAGAAGGGTAATATCTGTAGAGAATGATATAAGATCTTTTGCAGATGGAGCTCTAACTACGTTTATAGATAATGGTCAATTAAAGATTACTCAGTTGTCTTACGGTGAAAATTTGTCACCTGAAGGGATTAGTGATGTATTTAGAGACAGAAGAAATTCAATCTACAGCCCAGAGGCTTCTAAGGAACGTCGAGTGGAGATAGTAGAGATCAAAACACAACTCTTTAACGAATAATATTCATTCATAATGAACCAGATAGAAAGAATGAGTACATCAACTTATATAAAAAGAGTTCAACTCGTGCTATTCGCACTTGTAGGGCTTTTCATATTTAGTCCTACTCAAGTTAGTGCCACACATATTGTAGGCTCAGATATGAGCTTCAGTTGTTTAGGAAATGACTTTTATGAGGTAAGATTGACAGTACGCAGAGATTGTATTAATGGGGCTGATGATGCGCCATTTGATGATCCTGCATCAGTAGGCATTTTTGATGCCTTTGGAAATCTGCAGCCTGTTTTAGGGACATTTGGACAAGTGTTCTTACCATTTGAGGGAGCAGACGTCATTGCCTCTTCTCTACCCGAATGTAGTTTTTTAGGTGGACCTGTATGTGTAGAAGAAGCAGTATATAGCGGGATAGTATTTTTACCGTTTAAAGAAAATGGTTATGTATTGGCCTATCAAAGGTGTTGTAGAAATGTAACACTAAACAATATAATTGACCCACTCGAAACAGGTACATCAAATTTTGTATGTCTCACTGAGACCACACTTAATGAGTGTAATAGCAGCCCTTCATTTGAAGAATTTCCTGATTTAGTAATATGTGCAAATGAGCCGATCGTTTTTGACCATTCGGCGAAAGATAAAGATGCAGATTCATTAGTCTACAGTTTGTTCACTCCACATAATGGAGCATCGAGAGATATGCCTAAGCCGCAACCACCACAAGGACCACCGTACGATACGGTGGTGTATAGCCAAGGATTTTCTTTGGGTAACCTTTTGGGAGGCGATCCTCTCAGAATAGATCCACAAACTGGAGTTATTACTGGAAACCCTAATACTGTAGGTCAATTCCTTGTAGGAGTGTTAGTGGAAGAATGGAGAGATGGAGAGCTATTATCTAAAGTGAGACGAGATTTTGAATACAATGTGAGAGCATGTTTAGACAATGCAAATGTCAGCTTTGAAGTAGAAGATGATCTCGTATGCGATGGGTTAACCATTAACACAATTAATACTTCTTCAGACGACTTAGAATTTCTGTGGAATTTCAACTATCCATCCAATGATCCGGCGTTTATGTCAACGGAAGTTTCGCCGTCATTTACATATCCACAACCTGGGTTTTATAGAATCAGCTTAACGTCAAATGACCCAGATGACGGCTGTGAAGTAACTGTAATTGAAGAGGTTGGAGTTTTTATATCCGAAATAACAGGAACCATAGCGTGTAATATTGGGGCTTGTGTTAATAATAGTATCCCAGTAGTTTTGAGCACAAATGCAGCAGATCCCAATTCTCCGATTAGAGAGATTAGATGGAATGTATCTACGGGTAACTCACAACAGACACTACTTGGTCAGAACATAGAATTATCATTTGGATGTAACGATTTAGTTAATGTTGAACTAATAGTAACAACTCAAAATGGTTGTGACATCGTAATAGTGAAAAATGATGTACTTGGCACAGCAGGACCTGACACGCCATTAATCGATCCTATAGGTGATGAAGATGGAGATGGGAATAGTACAGTAACAATCTGTGCAGGAGAGACTACAGATTTATTTGATAGTTCTGTTGATGGTGTAACCTATACGTTCACTCCAATGGATGGTTTGAAGTTTACTGATACCGTCAATTTCAGTGATCCAGTTGCTTGTCCGGATGTAACGACAAAATTTGTAGTGACAGCTACTGATGGTGTCAGAACCGAGACTGCATGTGTTACAGTCAATGTGTTAGAGAATCCAACTGTTGAAACGAGCGCAGACTCACTTGTCATTTGTGAAGGAGCTATTCAACGTGTTGCGATCACTACAACAGAGAGTAATACAATCACATTCCTTTCAGTTGGAGGCGACCTGCTGACAGATGGAATTTTCAGTCAAGATAATCCAGGATTTAGAGTTGGTGAGCAGGGTGGAGTATTTGTATTTACAGTATTTGATGGTCAGTGTACTACCACTGATTCGATTACATTCTTAAATACGATCATTACAGAAGTTGATGAGGTTGGAGCTGCTATAGACACAACTACGACGTTTAATAGTACGACTAATGTATTTACGTTTACCATAAATGAAGATGAACTCATCGAAAACTTCGATATCGTGTCAATCAGACATACTATCGAGGCAGATGGTGTATTGGTCGGGGAGGGTCCTGGATCAGATATTAATCTTCAGCTGCCTGATGGCACAATGAATGCTAGAGTCATATTGTACTTTACAGATAGCAATGGATGTGAGTTTACGCTCATCTTTAATATTCCAATTAATGACAATGTTATCGGTGATCCTGGTGATGGTGATGTATTATTAATTGATCCAATAGGAGATGAAGATGCAGATGGCAATTCCATGGTCACAATATGTCGTGGTGATAATACTCCATTGTTTGATCAGGCTATTGATGGAGTGACATATACGTTCTCACCTATGGATGGACTTAAGTTTACAGATACTGTCAATTTTAGCGATCCTGTGGCATGCCCGGAAGTAACTACTAAGTATGTAGTAACGGCTACTGATGGAGTAAATACACAAACTGCTTGTATAACAGTTAACGTGCTTGATGCTCCTACGTTCCAGACGAGTGAAGATGCAATAGCAGTTTGTGAAGGTGGATTTGGAGGTGTTGGCATTTCTACTGATCCTAACAATACCATTACTTTCCAGAATCCTGATGGTCTTGACTTCGTAAATCCACTTGATCCTAACAATCCTATGATCAGAGGAGGAGAGAATGGCGGATCTATAATATTCACAGTGTCTAATGGTGTGTGTGTAGTCACTGGTTCTGTTGCCGTGACTATTATTCCTACAGAGGTAGACGAGGTTGAAGCAGCAATTGATACAATAGTCTCTTTTGATGCAACTAATAGTAGATTAATGGTAAGCATCAATGAAGACGAACTGAGAGAGATGTTTGACATAGTATCTATCAGATATACTGTTGATGCAGGCGGACAGTTGTTTCAGGGTAATGGATCAGATATTGATCTTAATTTATCACCTTCAGCTACTACTGCAACAGTCACTTATTTCTTTACGGACAGTCAGGGATGTGAGTATACTGTAGTATATGTGATTGATCTGAATAGAGACGATAATGATGACGAGGAAGAGGACCTTATAGATCTATTTGGTGATGATGCTATTGGAGAAACTACGATTTGTCCTGGACAGAGTACACCTATTTTTGATAGTTCAACTCCTGGAGTAACTTATACATTCACTCCGATGGATGGCTTGACATTCACCGATATGGTTAATTTCAGTGACCCAGTGGCCTCTCCGACAGTGACAACGACATATACTATAACTGCAACTGATGGTGTAACTACTCAGACCGAAACATTTACAGTTAATGTGGGATCTGACAACATAGCATTGAGTTTTGATGAGCCATCTATAATGGTCTGTACTAGTGATCTAGAGGCTCAGTTGTTTGTCAATAATCCACTTGATGGACCTAATACAACTTATGAGTGGTCTTTTGATCCTTCGTTTGATGTTATCGTTGCAACAGAGCAATTCATTACGATTATTATACCACCAGGTATGTCAACAGTTTTCGTAAGAGCTTTCGATCCAGTGAACTGTGGTAGTAATGTCGCATCAATTGATGTAATAGCAGGAGCACCTGATTTTACCTTTGATTTTGATCCAATCAACGTTTGTACAGGACAGAGTACTACGGATATAGGTGTTATAGATAATGATCCAAGTCAAGGGCTTGATATTGTATTTGGCCCAAGTGATAATATAGTTTCAGATCTTAATACATTCCCGATCACCGTTATGGCGGCTGATGGTCAAGAGCAAATAGTATTACCATATACGGCTACAACAGCTGCGGGATGTGTAGTTATGGATAACCTGATTATAGATGTAATAGAGGAACTGACTGCAAATATTGCGATTGACTCTGCCGCTTGTGATGCTTCATTTGCCATACTAAGTGCTAGCTCAAATGTTGATAATGCCAGTTTTGAATGGTCTTTAGATATGGACTTCTCAACTATATTTAGCACCGATCAATCGATCGATGTTTCAATGACCGAGGGAGGAACAGTCTTCTTAAGAGCTTTCAATGAGTTTTGTCAGAGTGATATTGTAAGTACTACATTGAGCCAAGATGACAATGTAGTATCTCTTGATACACCAGATAGAATATGTGATGGTGATGTTGTTACGATTACGGCGACTGGAGCTACAGACTTTACGATCACCTTTGGCGAATCAGATAATATCGTCATGATGACGGACAATTCGGTTACCGTAACGATAATGGATGGACAAGACAACATATCTATACCATATACAGCTGTTTCAGATCAGGGATGTGTAGAAGAAGGCACGATAGAAATTCCACTTGGAGAAATCATTCCTCCACAACCGGAGTCTATGGTCAATTGTGGTACAACTTCGATCTCATTTATGGGAGGTGAAGGAATCATGGATGGTGACATTTTATGGGATTTTGGTGTAAGCGATACAGATTCAGATCAGTCTACGGCAACTAATCCTACGTTTGACTTTGGGGAGCCCGGCACATATACGGTAAGCCTCATGAATAATAGAACCACTTGTCAATTCGAGGATCAGACTATAGAAGTTGTTGTTCCTGAGATAATTGAGTTGAGTTCTGACAATAGTATGGAATTAACAATTTGTGATACCACATCAATGAATGGACCGATTGCACTGGGTGTATCCAACAATTTGGGATTACCAGTGATCTTTACTGACGATCAAGGAAATGTACTTTCTATGACTGACTCGTTGATGTTAGATTCTATAGGTGGTATTATGTCGATTACGGCTACAGTAACTGATGAGTTTGGATGTTCTGACTCTATAGTCTTTGACGTGAATACTTTTGCTCCAGCAGTTGATGTGATGTTCCCAGGAATGGCTGACGGACAGTCAGCCTGTGCGAATGAAGATTTTGAAGTTGTATTATTCAATGCTGATTCTTCTACTCTGGAGTTCGTCTGGTCACCAGATGGAGCTATAGTAAGTGGACAAGGCACAGGAAGTGTAATTGTTAATCTCGATGAATCTCAAGACCTGATGGTTGAGATTACAGATCCTGAGACTGGTTGTTCTACGACCGTGACAGTTCCAGTTGATGTTGTTGACTTAGATATAGAAGTTACCTCTTCAGATGATGACAATGAGATATTCCAGGGACAAGATGTTGATATAACTGTCAGCTCTTCTGGTGATATTGTAGACATAATTTGGGATAATGGGGTGACTACCGCCACTCAGACGGTTAGCCCTGATGTGACGACCACTTATACGGTTACTATAACCGACTCTAATGGATGTATGGCTACTGGTGAAATCACAATCACAGTAATACCACCGACATGTACTGATGAGGGTACTGATGGGGATGTATTTATTCCTACCGCATTTAGTCCTAACAATGATGGTAACAACGATGTATTTTTAGTAAGGAGTAATTTCATCCAAGAGTTTGACTTCCAAATCTTGAATAGAAATGGCCAAGAGGTTTTCAGAACTAATGATCCAGAAGAAGCATGGAACGGTAGATTCGGTAATACTGGAACTGAATTATCACCTGATGTTTTTTCCTATTGTGTACGTGTTGTATGCACCAATGATGTGGAGTTAGTTAGAGTAGGTACAGTAAGTCTTGTGAGATAATTTTCCTATAGGAAAAAGAAAAGAAATCAATAAAAAAGGGTGTTCAGAATTTCTGAACACCCTTTTTTCATTTCTGGTTTTTTTATTCTTTATTAAAACCCTCAGTTAATTCTTTAGAGATACTTGATCGAGTCACATCAATAAAGCCTTTCTGGCTGATCTGCAGCGTAACTCTTTTCTCATCGAGCTTAGTGATCGTACCAATAATTCCTGAGGTGGTAACGATTTCATCGCCCTTAGATAATTCACTCTCAAATCCGATCTGATCTTTTTGTTTTTTGGCCTGGGGTCGAATAAAAAAAAAGTACATGACCCCAATCAAGAGACCCATCATAATCAGGTTTATAGGAAGGGCTCCTGCATTGCCTTGTAGTAGTGTAATCATGTCTTGATATTAGTTTTGTGGACCAAAACTAAAAAATATAAATCAGCTCGCTTCAGATTATAGGTTGAGTTAAGATTAATATGCCATACTTAATGTTTCTATATTTGTGTTTTTACATTCATGATCTAAATAAGTCACATGTCGTCATCTAGTAAGTTTAACAAAGGGGTAATTCATGGTCAAGAGGTCAAAGATCTTTTTGATTACGCCAACGAAAATGATTTTGCTATACCCGCTGTCAATGTCATAGGATCCAGTTCAATAAATGCTGTTATGGAGACAGCAAGAGAGGTGAACTCCCCCGTGATTATCCAGTTTTCTCATGGCGGATCGAGTTTCAACGCTGGTAAAGGCTTGTCTAATACAGACCAGAGAGCCTCAATTATGGGCGCAAAAGCAGGTGCTCTTCACGTACATGAGCTAGCTGAGCATTATGGTGTAACGGCGGTACTGCACACAGATCACTGCGCCAAGAAGATATTACCTTGGATTAAAGGCTTACTTGATGAAGGAAAGAAATATTATAAGGCCTATGGAAAGCCCTTGTATAGCTCTCATATGTTAGACTTGTCCGAAGAGCCACTAGAGGAAAATATAGACATCTGTTGTGAGTATTTTGAGATTATGAATGAGATGGGCATGATGATAGAAATCGAGCTCGGAGTAACAGGAGGAGAAGAAGATGGCGTTGATAATTCAGATGTTGATAGTTCAAAACTATACACACAGCCAGATGAAGTAGCATATGCATATGAGAGACTAAGTAAGATATCTGATAGATTCACAGTGGCAGCGGCATTTGGCAACGTCCATGGCGTTTATAAGCCAGGAAATGTAGAATTGAGACCTATCATTCTGAAGAATTCTCAAGAACATATCAAGCAGAAATTTAATACTGAAGATCAGCCCATCAATTTCGTGTTTCACGGTGGATCTGGATGCTCTACAGCAGAGATTAGAGAAGCCATCGAGTATGGAGCTATTAAGATGAACATCGATACTGATATGCAGTGGGCTTTCTGGTCAGGGGTTAAAGGATACTATCATAAGAATGAGGCTTACCTACAAGCCCAATTGGGTAACCCAGAAGGAGATGATCAGCCCAACAAAAAATACTACGATCCAAGAAAATGGTTGAGAGTAGGAGAAGGGGCTTTTAAAGAAAGGCTTACGAAGGCTTTTGATGATTTAAACTGCATTGATCGCAGCTAATAATATGCTTAAAAGATAAACTAACGAAGCCTTCTCATGTGAGAAGGCTTTTTTTATAGCACCACAGTATTGAGCTTTTCAGCGTGCTCCTTCATTTCTGACTTAAAGGACTGGTATGCTGTCATCAGTATGATTCTGTGTTCGTCATTGTCGCATTCTGCTATTTTCTCTTTCCATTGAGACTCCTGGGACTTATAGAATGTCATGAAATATCTCATGACAGACTGATAGATATCTTTCTCATGATTTTCTTCAATTGGGCGTTGAGTCTGTAGCTCTACACCACGTTCAGCCCACTCGGCATAGGTAAATGGACTGGACAAGAAGGCTGTTGCCAAGCTCTGTATTGCATTGTCATTATGATTGACGAAATGTTCCGTTAGATTTTTTGCGCCTGTTGCTTTCTTCGTAAAATATTCTTCAATTACGGACTTATAGAGCCCATTAGAAAAATTGTGGTAGTGATCACCTAATAGCGAGTGGAGATATTCCGACCCTTCCACATCTTCTTCTTGAGTACAGATCTTATGACCGTGTTGTAACAAGACCCTTACAATGTCTCTTTCTTGATATTGATCAAGGTTTAACTTTGGTTCTGTCTGCTGTGGCTTAGCCTGTGTGGGAGGAAGCTCCCCTTTGATTTCCGCACGCTGGTATTGTCTTTCTTCTCTCCTTAAATCATTTTGCTTTTTATAGAGGACTTTGTTAAGTCCTTTGTTAACCTCTCCTATCAGTGTCCCTTCCTCTATGGTCAGGATAGCAGCACATTCTTTAATATAAAGTGATCTTTTGAGCTGATCGCCTATTTTGACAAGGCTACTTGTTAGTTCTTTGATCTGAATGCTCTTGTTAATTGGATCATTGACGAACTTAGCTTGTATGTTTTGGGCCAAACTTAGAATGAAATCAGCTGCTTCGTCTGCTATGAATTGCTCAAAGCGTTCTGTGCCTATAGCTCGGATGTATCCATCTGGATCCATCTGATCGGGGATAGTAGCAAGTTTTATGTTAATGTCGTTCTCTAGGAAGATATCCAATCCTCTCAGAGCAGCATTTTGCCCAGCTTGATCTCCATCATAGAGCACAATGACATTTTGAGTGAATCGCTTGATCAGTTGAACCTGTTCTTGCGTCAGTGAGGTCCCAGAGGATGCTACTACATTGTTAATTCCATTCTGGAATAGACTGAGTACGTCGGTATAACCCTCGACGAGGATACATTGATCCTTTTTACGGATAGCCGTCTTGGCTTGATATAGGCCATAGAGCGTCTTACGCTTGTTGTAAATATCGGACTCCGGAGAATTGAGATATTTGGGCGCTTTCTTGGCTTCCTTCAATATCCTGCCGCCAAAACCAATCGTCTTGCCACTGATGTTGTGAAATGGAAATATGACCCGCTCTCTATAAAAATCGTAACCGCTGGTACTCGTAAGTCCGAGTTGCTTTAATTTATCGAGCTTGTAACCAGTCTTAACTGCTTGATCGGTAAATGCCTTGGAGTTTTTTGGGGAGTACCCTAGTTTAAAAGTGTTTATAGTGGTTTCTAGTAGTCCACGATGTTTGAAATAGCTCAGTCCGATACTACTTCCCTCAGCTGTATTAAACAGTTGATCCACGAAGTAGCCTTGCGCATATTCATTGATGAGGTAATAACTCTGTCGTTCATGATCCCGCTGTATTTGCTCATCGCTCTTCTGTTCTTCTTCAATCTTGATGTTATACCTCTGTGCAAGGAACTTAAGCGCCTCTGGGTAAGTAAACTGTTCATGTTCCATCAAGAAGTTGACAGCGCCACCTCCCTTACCGCAACCAAAACATTTGTAGAGATTCTTGCTGGGTGACACCGTAAATGACGGGGTTTTCTCATTGTGAAAAGGACATAGCCCGATCATATTCACTCCTCTACGCTTCAGATTGACATAATCATTTACAACCTCCTCAATCTTGGCGGTCGTAATTATCTCATCAACTGTTTGCGCTGGAATCATCTCCTATAAATTTAATCAAGTCCGACTATATATGCCTAAAGTCCAAGCATGTCATTCATCACGTGTGGACCTTTCTTGTCGATGATCCATTCAGCTGCCTTGATTGCTCCCACTGCAAATCCATCTCTCGTATGTGCATTGTGCGTAAGTATGATCTCATCTATCGGCGAGTTGTAGTGTACTGTGTGCTTGCCATAGACTTCTCCTTCTCGATGCGAGACTATTTTTACCATTTGATCTTCATCTTTTTCGAGCACCCAATCTTTTATATTCGGAATGTTCTCGATGAGGCCTTCGGCGGTAGTGATGGCTGTACCGCTTGGTTTATCAAGTTTGTGAATATGATGAGTTTCATCCACCTGTGCACTATATTCTTGATATTGGCCCATGAGAGCAGCGAGCTTTTTATTGATGGCAAAAAATATGTTCACGCCAATACTATAATTTGACGCATAAAAGAAACCCGTTTCTTTCATCCTGCTAAGCTCACATATATCGGTATAATGATCAAGCCAACCAGTCGTGCCAGAGACCACAGGTAATCCTAAATCGAGACAAGACTTTAAGTTATGATAGGCAGACTCAGGTCTGGTAAACTCGATGGCAACCTGACTTGATTTCGCATACGTTGCTAAGTCCATTGGGTTGTCAGTGTCAATAACCCCTGAGATATGATGTCCCATTTCTTCAGCCAATCGCTGGATAGTTTTTCCCATCTTGCCGTATCCTATCAGAAGAATATTCATATGAATTGTATTGGTGTATTTTTGCCGCACAATTTGATGCGATCATTATGAGCTACAAAAATGAGATATTATTAGATGTATTCAAGGGGAAGTCTTTAGAAAGGCCACCAATATGGATCATGCGTCAGGCAGGTCGTATTCTGCCAGGCTATAGAAAGATAAGATCTTCGGTCAGCGGGTTTAAAGAATTGGTGAAGAATCCTGAATTAATCGCAGAGGTGACAGTTGAGCCAATGGACGTCCTCGGCGTAGATGCCGCTATATTGTTTTCAGACATCCTAGTAATACCAGAGGCGATGGGATTGGACTATGATATTGTAGAAAAGAAAGGGCCCGTCTTTCCAAAGACGATATCGTCAGCTTCAGATGTGGACAAACTAATCAGTGGAGCACCAGTCATAGAACACCTCAGTTACGTATTTGACTCAATTCATAAAACTAAAGAGCGTATTGACAATAGAAATCCGCTCATAGGGTTTAGTGGCGCGCCATGGACTTTGTTTGCCTATATGATTGAGGGGTCGGGAAGTAAAACCTTCTCTAAGGCTAGGAGATTTTTATATGAGCAGCCAGTAGCATCACACTTATTGATGTCCAAGATTACGGATAGTATCATCGTATATCTTCAAGAAAAGATTAATTGTGGTGTAGACGTGGTACAACTCTTTGACTCGTGGTCTGATATGTTGCCAGTAGATCAGTATAAAGAGTTTTCATTACCATATGTCACACGGATTTTTGATTCCATTGACGGAGTACCCAAGATATTTTTTCCTAAGGGAGGGTGGTCATTGATGCCACTATTTAAGGATCTGAAGATTGATGGATTGTCAATAGATTGGAAAACCTCTCCAACTTATATACGTGATCATTTGGGGAATGATGTTGTTCTTCAGGGCAATTTAGACCCATGTCAGTTGTATGCACCAAAGGATCAGATAGAAACTAAGACTCAGGAGATGATTTCTCAATTTGGTGGGCGTCATATTGTCAACTTGGGTCACGGCGTATATCCAGATACCTCATATGAACATGTACAAGCCTTTGTGCGAGCAGTCAAGTCGTATAGTTATCTATCAGCTTAGTATACCTTGGAGATATGGTCTATCGTCTGTGATTAATTGTTACATTCGCAAAGCAAACTATATTCCTAGTCAGAACATAATATTTTATCAAGCCAAGATTTTAATGCTATTGTATGGGTTGGTTTAAAAGACTAAGAGGAGGAATTCAAACTACTACCAGCGAAAAAAAAGAAGTACCTGACGGCTTTTGGCAGAAATGTAAGTCGTGCAGTGGCACTTTTACGATACTGGAGCTCGAAAAGAATCTTTTCGTTTGTCCAGGTTGTGATTATCACTTCAGAATCGGTTCTCATGACTACTTCAACATCTTGTTTG
Source organism: uncultured Saprospiraceae bacterium (assembly GCA_964548935.1). Taxonomy (GTDB): domain Bacteria; phylum Bacteroidota; class Bacteroidia; order Chitinophagales; family Saprospiraceae; genus GYS-P2D. The sequence continues at coordinate 11,547 of CAZJTO010000004.1, read as the reverse complement.
GGAGCCGTTACAAGTTACTCTTAGATGATATTAAGTCCACTAACTTTTTAGATTGGACAGATCTTAAGTCGTATGATGATAGACTGAAGAAGGCTCGAGAGATGACGGCGTTATCAGATGCGATAAGTGTTGCAGTAGGAAAGATTAACAAAAAGCCTATAGTCGTTGCCGCAATGGATTTTACATTTATTGGAGGTTCGATGGGGTCAGTAGTCGGAGAGAAAATAGCTCGCTCAGTGGATTATTGTATTAAGGAGCGCATTCCACTAATGATCATTGCTAAGTCAGGTGGAGCCAGAATGATGGAGTCCGCATTCTCACTCATGCAACTGGCTAAAACCTCGACTAAGCTTGCACAAATGGCTCGAGAGAAGATTCCATACTTTTCATTTTTAACGGACCCAACTACTGGTGGCGTCACAGCATCTTTTGCCATGCTGGGAGATATCAATTTTAGTGAACCACGGGCACTAATAGGTTTTGCAGGACCACGGGTCATTAAGGAGACCATTAAGAAAGACTTGCCTGAAGGATTTCAAACATCAGAGTTCCTGATGGATCATGGCTTTTTAGATTTCATAGTACACCGAGCAGAGCTGCGCAATAAGATCGATGATTTGTTATGCTACTTTGCGTCCGCCTAACTTCCTGATTCTTCTAACCGTATTACCTTAAAGTTTTTGTCTATAGGATTGAGGCTATCAATCAACTGATCGATGAACGACGCTCCATAGCTTAGATAGAACGGGATAAAATTCTCGTATCTCTCTTGGAGTTTATCGTTACTAGGAAAGAGCTTTCCTTTAAGCTTGCCGATTCGATTGATAGCGACTTCATTTTTGCGCTTCTCAGCCTTTACGAGCTTATTTTCAATATGACTGAGCACCTTTAAAAATTTCGTCTCCTCGGCTTTGATAGCCCCTGATAAAGTCGGATCTACTGCGACCGCTCGCTCGTGCATTTCCTGGAACAACTTCGCCGCTATATCGCGCTCTGACGATAGACTCAAGTCCGCTTGACTTTGATCCTTGGTATACTTAATTGCAATTAGATCATCACGATCAAATAAGTCTTTTATCCGGAGTGAAAGCTTGTGTGCTTGACCTAATGCTTTCTCATCTACAATCAAGGCTGAGTCTCGACGTATGAGCATAGGATAGGGTATAGACCATTCCTCAAAGAGCGTTCCTCGCTCCATCCAATAGGCCAACTCGCCACCACCGCCGACATAGGCCAGGTTTGGAAGGATTAATTCTTGATAGATTGGACGTAAAACAACATTGGGACTGATGCGTCCTGGATGCTTTTCTATATAGGTGATTAACTCGGATTGGTTATATTCCTGAGAGTCGATTTCATAGCTATCCTCGCCAGTCTTTATAACTCTATGGCGATCTTCATCATGTATGAAAATGTTCACCTCCCTGGCATGAGCTTGGGGCTTAAAGCCTGATGAATCCAATGCTTTTTGATCTGAATTGACAGCTCGGTGCGACACTTCGCCTTGGATGTCTTTGACGATATAAGGGAGCAGTTCAGTCTTGAGCTTAGCATCATCCATATTAATGACCATCAACTCAGTATGACTAAATAAGTTATGCGTCAATGCTTGCATGAATTCCCCATATGTCTTGGCCTCAGCAAATGCATTTTCGATGATCTCATTCAACTCAGAAGCATATGGCATCGAGCCAAAAGTTGTTCTGACTTCATCAAGTAATTCCTGAATGCCATCTAGTGTCATTCTACCTACTGAACCAACTTGTTGTGTTTTCCATGTGAACGTCTTGTTGAAGTAATTCAGAGAGGCAATTTCTTCAAAGTCATGGTCCTCGCCACCCATAATGAATGTCGGCACAAACCTGTACTCAGTATAGCGATCTGCAAGTTTGCGACACAGGCTAATTACACTGCAGATTTTAATAATATAGTAGAGCGGACCAGTAAGTATAGAAGGTTGATGTGCGGTAACTATGGTAAAGGTCTTTTCTGATGTGAGGCTAGAGATATTGTCTTGCAATTGCTCTGAGATCTTCTTGCCTTCATATTGAGTCTGAACAACCTTGTGCAATAGTGCTCTATTCGTTTTAAACTTTGAGCGCTCATTGATCACCTCTGCGAATGAATCTATATCAACCTCATGCTTATAAAATGGCTTTAGGCCCTCATCACCTAGCTGATAAGCCTTATCTCGCTTTGAAAAATGAGGTATATCTGAAAAAGAAATTGACTCTACTACTGGCACGTATAGGTATTTGTGAGAATGAATCACAAAACAAATGATAAAATTTACCTTGTGTTTAAAATGATCGACTAATTCTCATATAAATGTTGTCGCTATTTATTCATAAGGCTATGTATGCAGTCATTGTGATTGTCTTGGTCGTGGTGATTATCACCTCGATTGTGTTTGTGGCACCAGTCGATCCCACTCGGCTAACCTTCGGTCAACGCATGGATGAAAAAACTGTAGAACTTAAGAAACAACAACTGGGTCTCGATCAACCGTATCATGTTCAGTTGACGCGATACTTGACAGATTTATCACCGATATACATAGGTTCAAAGTTGAAATGGAAGCCTGCCTATCGAGGTGCTTACGCCAGTATTGATACGAGTCACGCCTTAGGTGTAAAGCTCCCGCATTTCAGAGAATCCTATCAAACTGGCAGGTCTGTTTCAGAGATGCTGTTACAGGCTTTTCCGTTGACAATTATCCTTGCGACAGCTTCTCTACTGTTGGCTTTGGTGATCGGTCTCTTGTGTGGTATTGTTGCTGCACTCAAGCAACACAGCTGGATAGATAATCTTATAGTCTCGGTCTCTACATTGGGATACTCCGTGCCTAGTTACGTTACGGCTATCGTATTAGGAGTGGTATTCGGATATTATTTGAGATCCACTTTTGGATTGAATATCCAAGGCAGCCTATTTGAGATCAATAACTTGGGAGATGATATCATCGTTTGGAAAAACCTCATACTCCCAGCAATAGCTCTCGGTATACGCCCTATAGCTATTATCACTCAGCTCACTCGCAGTGCGGTTATCAATGTGCTCGATGAGAAGTATGTATTAGTTGCAAGAGCTAAAGGGGTGAGTCAATTTAAGCTTGTGCGAGATCATGTCCTCCGCAACGCTTTCAATCCGATATTAACAGCATTAAGTGGATGGTTTGCTGCTTTATTAGCTGGAGCTTTTTTTGTTGAGTTTATATTCAACTTCAAAGGAATCGGGTTTATCACAGTAACGGCACTGTTGAATTATGATGTTCCAGTCATATTAGGGTCATTAGTATGTACCAGTAGCTTGTTTATTCTTATTAACATTGTGGTTGATATGTTATACAGCTTTTTGGATCCTAGAGTAAAATATTAGTAGATGTCCGATCAGAATTTATCAAGGTATGATCTCCGTGGTGTATCTGCCTCTAAGTCAGAGGTTCACGATGCCATAAAAGATATGGACAAAGGCTTGTACCCTCAGGCTTTTTGCAAGGTGTTACCAGACTTGGTAGGAGGAGATCCGGAGTACTGCAATATCATGCATGCTGATACGGCAGGTACCAAAACAAGTTTGGCGTATATCTACTGGCGAGAGACTAATGATCTATCGGTTTGGGCTGGAATAGTGCAGGACAGCATAGTTATGAATGTTGATGATATGGCCTGTGTCGGCTGTATTGATGATATCATCATATCCTCCACAGTGGGCCGCAACAAATCTGTGATTCCAGGGGCGATAATCTCAGAAGTCATACAAGCTGCAGGTACATTTATTCAGAAGATGGCGGAGCATAATGTGAACCTATACTTATCTGGAGGAGAGACTGCAGATGTAGGCGACATCGTCCGTACTATTGATGTTGGGATAACTGCTTTTGGTAGAATACCTCGCAGTCAAGTCATCCGCAACGAAATCAAATCCGGAGACGTCATCGTTGGCTTAGCCTCTTATGGTCAAGCAACTTACGAGTCGGAATACAACGGCGGGATGGGTAGCAATGGACTTACCTCAGCACGCCACGACATTTTATCTAAAGTGTATCGTGCAAAGTATCCAGAAAGTTATAATCCTAAAACCCCAGAACACTTGATCTACTCGGGGAGTAGAGAGCTCACGGAAATAATAGATGTTACGGATGATATTAGACTATCTGCCGGCAAACTTATCCTATCTCCTACACGTACTTATATCCCGATCATCAAGAAAATTCTTTCGGAGCATAGAGCTCAGATTAATGGGATGATCCATTGTACTGGTGGCGCACAGACGAAGGTGATGAAGTTTGTCAATAACAAGCGGATCATCAAAGACAATCTCTTGCCAATACCACCTCTATTTCAATTGATAGAAGCTGAGTCTCAATCTCCACGACAAGAGATGTATGAGGTATTCAATATGGGCCATAGATTAGAAATCTATACCGATGAGTCCACAGCGCAATCACTGATAGAAATATCTAAGAGTTTTAATGTAGAAGCGCAGATCATTGGACATGTAGAAGAACATACTCACAATGAGTTGATCATCAAAGATGACCTTGGCACATATACGTACTAAGCGTACCCAATGTAATTAAAGGGAGTAATAGCTCTCAGTTCCGTTTTTAGATCGTTGGTAGCATCGAGGCTATCGATAAATTGGTCGAAGTCTTCTTTACTCAACTTGCCTTTGCCACGGGAGAATGCCTTGAGCAATTCATAGGGTTTGTCAAACTTCTCTCTTTTAAGTATTGTTTGGATTGCTTCAGCGACTACGGCCCAGTTGTCTGACAGATCTTGTTCAATCTTAGCCTTATTAACCTCAAGTTTGTTGATGCCTTTTTGGAGGCTTTTAAGAGCGACCATGATATGACCAAACGGCACTCCAATATTACGAGTGACAGTGCTATCCGTTAAATCTCTCTGTAGTCGTGATATGGGCAATTTTTGGGATAGATAACCTAATATCGCATTGGCCAGTCCTAGATTTCCTTCGGCATTTTCAAAATCAATTGGATTGACCTTATGCGGCATAGCACTGCTGCCGACTTCATTAGCGACGACCTTCTGTTTGAAGTAGTTCAAACTGATATATGTCCAGATATCACGAGAGAAGTCAATGTAAATCGTATTGATCCTAACCAGGATCTGAAACAGCTCTGCCAGGCCGTCGTAGTTGTCAATTTGGGTGGTATATGATTGACGCTTTAGTCCCAGTGATGCGATCATCTCATTCATCTGCTTGGGCCAGTCATGTGACGGGTATGATACTCTGTGAGCATTGAAGTTTCCAGTGGCACCCCCAAATTTAGCACTGTGCTCAAAGCTCTTGAGTTTATCCAGTTGCAGTCCTAATCTATACTCAAATACCTTCATCTCCTTACCCAAAGTAGTCGGGCTGGCAGGTTGGCCATGTGTATGAGCTAAGAGAGGGATATCGTCATGATCTCTCGATAAGTTCAAGAGTAACTGCTGGCACAACTCAAGCTGAGGTATGATGACCTCATTGATGGCATCACGGATCATCATAGGCATAGCTGTATTATTGATGTCCTGACTTGTTAAGCCGAAGTGTATAAACTCTGAGTGTTGATCCTCAATCGTGTTGACTAAAGATTCTTTGAGGTAATACTCGATAGCTTTGACATCGTGGTTAGTCACCTGCTCAATGCTCTTGATGCGCTCATATGCCTTGGTGTCGAGATTTGATATGAAACCATCTAAGTCGACTCTTGCTCCATCAACAATATCCATCTTACATAGATGATTGTAATAAGCCAGTTCTACATGTATTCTGTACTTCATCAATGCTGCCTCAGAAAAATATTCTTGCAGCGATATAGTCTTGGAGGCGTAACGCCCATCAATGGGAGAAATAGCTTTCAACATCTAATTTTCGTTTCTTTTTATGTAGGCGTACGTTTCCATCTGAGATCGAATCTGAAGCTTGTCTTTTTCTCTCTTATAGACATTAGTCTCGTTGTAATTCAGCGATCTGGATTTCACATTGTCTTTTAGTTGTAGGTCCATCAGGTTTTTGATGTGGTTCTTGATGATCTCGTCGTAGATAGGAAAGACCACTTCGATTCTCTTATAAAGGTTGCGATACATAAAGTCTGCGGAAGACATAAAATACTTTGGATCACCATTGTTATGAAAAATAAATACCCTCGCATGTTCTAAGAATCTATCCACAATACTAAATCCTTCAATATTTTCACTAAACATGTCAACCTTTGGTACTAGGGAGCATATTCCACGTATGATCATGTTGATCTTTACTCCGGCTTGACTTGCCCGATAGAGAAGGTCTATTATCGTTGGATCTTGTAGACTGTTCATCTTAAGGAATATCTTTGCTTTTTCCCCTTTTTTTGCATTCTCAATTTCTTTCTCTATGCTCGCGATGAGATCTGTCGTCATGTTGAACTGTCCGACCTTCAGGTGATCGAATTGAATTCCTGTGCGATCCTTCGATTCTAAAAAGTTAAAGAGCTTGATGGCGTCTTTAGTGAGTCTCGGGTCTGCTGTAAACATCCCAAAGTCAGAATATACGTTGGCAGTTTTCTCATGAAAATTACCTGTGCTGATGTAGCAATAGGTCTTCTGCTTCTGATCAGTTTGTTTTATAACGGTAGCTATTTTAGCATGTACCTTTATACCAGGTATGCTATAATGTACTTTTACTCCTGCAGCTTCAAGTCGTTCGCCCCATTCGAGATTGGCCTCCTCATCAAATCGCGCTTTAACCTCTATAAATGCAAATACTTGCTTGCCCAAACTTGCCGCTTTTATCAGTGCATCCATGATCCGGCTTTCTGAAGCTACACGATACTGAACGATCTTGATGTGCGTAACATCTGGATCTATTGCTGCTGCTTCAAAGAAATTAATGACCGACTCATAGCTGTGATAGGGCGGGTGTATCAAATGATCTTTTTGCTCGAGGGCTTGAAATATTCTTTTTGGATCTTCGAGATAATCGATATGTATCGGAGTGAGAGCTGTCTCAGTCAGATACTTACGACCAAATGATGGAAACTTGAAGAAATCTGAGTTGTTGTGATATCGACCTTCTGGAAGTAAGTCATAGTCTGAAAGATCAAATATCTTGAGCAAAGCCTTCAAGAAATCTTGAGGCATGCTCTTATCATATACTAATCTTGAGGCAGGCCCAATCTTACGCTTCTTGATACTATTTTTAATTTTGGATAGGAGATCACCCGAAAACTCATCATCTATATAGAGCTCTGCATCTCGAGTCAACTTAATACTATAGGATTCAATAATATCATAACCTGGAAATATCCAACTTATACAATGTCTCACAACGTCATCAATCATTATGATGACATGTTCTTGATCATTGTCATTAGGTAGCTCTATGAATCTCTTCAGTTCGTCAGAAGGTACTTTTACGATTGCCAGACGTTTTTCCTTAGTCTTGATGTCTTCTAGATTAAGGGCGAGATACAAGGCACCATTATTCAGGAAGGGCTTGATCTTCTGCTTATTAAGCAGCACGGGCTGCACATATGGCAGCATGTTTTCGGTAAAGTAGTTTTCGATAAACGCTTTTTGCTCTGCATTCATCTCCTGTCTCCTGATGAGATATATTCCCTCTTTAGCGAGTTTAGGCAGAATCTGTTTGAAGAAGATATCGCTGAACTCCGACTTTTGATCATTCACAATATTGAGTATCTGGCGAAGCAGGGCCTTAGGCTCGAAGCCCAGATCTCGCCGAGTCTTTTTACCTATACGAAGTAAGTTGCGATGGTTTGCTACCCGAACCCGGAAGAATTCATCCAAATTGGAGGAGTAAATGGCCAAGAATTTAAGCTTTTCGAGTAGTGGAACCGTCGGATCTTTGGCTTCCTGGAGTACTCGGTAATTAAACTCCAGCCAACTGATATCCCGATGTACATATGGTGTGATGGTTTCCATTACTCCGCTTAAATTCAGCTCAAAAGTAAGTTTAATTATAAAGGAAATTATACTTTCAACCTTATTATCAGGGTGTGCTCAATGCATGCTGTTTATCCGTAAAGACCTATCATGAATAGAAAGAAAATAGCCGCCGCTAATTGGAAAATGAATACTACAGTAACAGAGGGTCATGCGCTCCTCTCGGAATTAGTAGCAAAAGGTAAATCCTCTGATGTAGAGGTCGTAGTCTGTGCCCCCTCTACTCATCTGTACATGCTCAGCGAAGTTGTGGCAGGTCATGACAAGATTCACTTAGGAGCTCAAAATATGAGTCAGCATCTCAAGGGTGCGTTTACTGGCGAGGTATCTGCAACGATGCTCAAATCTTGCAATGCAAGTCATGTAGTAATCGGACACTCTGAACGTAGACAGCATTTTGGGGAGAGTGATCAGTTGCTCAGCGAAAAATTAGGCGTGGCACTGAATCATGATTTGACGCCTATTTTCTGTTGTGGGGAGACGCTCGACATAAGGAAGTCAGGCAATCATGTCAACCATGTAATCAATCAATTAGATGTCGCCCTAAGCCCATATAGCGCCAATGATCTCGAGAACCTGGTCATCGCCTATGAACCTATCTGGGCGATTGGCACCGGTGAGACTGCATCACCAGCTCAAGCACAAGAGATGCATCTTGCGATCCGAGAGTTCCTAAAGGAGAAATTTGGTCATGCCATGGCCGAGCGTACTCCCATTCTGTATGGTGGGTCGGTTAAGCCCCATAACGCAGTAGAGTTATTTAAAAATCCTGATGTCGATGGGGGGTTAGTCGGAGGAGCTAGCCTAGATGCGTCAGGATTTGCTGAGATCATCAATAGCTTTGAGTAAGGATAGTTTAGAGATTGTGATAATCAGGTACAGGTCGATTTAGAACAATATTGGGTTGTGCTAGCCAGATTACAGGATTAGAAAAATTAATGGGCATAGAATAGGCAGTTTTAAAAATATAGATTGAAAAAATCTATCTTTGTTGAAATATTATTCTTACAACACTGATACCGTTATGGAAAGCAAATTTGATAGCATAGATTTAAAGATTCTTAGATTGCTTCAAGAAAATAGTAAGATCACCAATCTGGAACTGTCTAGGAGAATTGGTCTTTCACCAGCGCCTACTTTGGAGCGAGTTAAAAAGTTAGAACAATCTGGAGTAATAAAGTCGTACCATGCGAAGGTAGACAGCAGTAAACTGGGACTTAGCGTAAGTACATTTGTGTTAGTTTCATTAGCATGGCAAAAAGATAATGCGCTAGAGAATTTCATCGAAAAGATTCAGACTGTCGATGAGGTAACTGAAGCTTATATCATCACAGGAGATGGAGATTTATTGCTTAGGATCGTCTGTAAAGATATTCCTGCATACGAACAACTTCTTTTCAAAAAGCTATCACAAATAGAAGAAGTGGAGCGGCTAAAAACCTTGATGACCTTGTCCAAAATCAAGAAGTCTAAGGTCCTGCCATTTTCTTATGAATAAAACATCTTGACCTCCAAAGGATTATTTTGGAAGATGGCTGCAGCAGGTTCGCCCGAGCAGTACTCTGTCATATTTGGTACGATTCATCTATCTGTAAATTCCCGAGATCTACGTAGTAAGATATGTCGATTGATCGACGAGTTTGGCTACGTTTATACAGAGACCTCACTCAAGGCTGAGGGCCAATCTCTCATGATGCCCTATGTCACAGTTCCTCGATCAAAGTGGGATGAATATTTTAATCCTAAGCAGCAGGATCGTATAGCGAAGATTCTTAAGAAGGCTTATAATATAGACTTTACCCAAGTCAATCACTTGCGACCGATGTTTATTATGTCCATGATCTATTCGCATATGGGTGATCAGGGGACATCTGATAAGCTGGATCAATATATTTGGAATTATGCCACTCAGCAAGGCAAGACTACTGGTGGTATCGAATCTATGCATCGTCAGGTCGAAATCTTAAAATCCATACCTATAGAGCTAGATTTTATTCAGTTTAGGAGATGGACTCGCAATGTGACCAAGATGAATCAATATTTTAAAAACCTGATAAACTTGTATCTCCGCGAAGAGATCCATCAACTCTCCAAGCAATCCACTAAGCAGATGTCCTCAATTAAAGGCTTGTTGATTACGGATCGTAATGAACTGATGGCAGACACCATGATCGAAGAACATCAGAAGCATAATGGATTTTTCTCCTTTGGGGCAGGACATTTAGGGGGTAGGGATGGGATCCTCAGCATCCTTCGGCGTAGAGGCTATAAAATTGAAAGAGTCTGATCTGCGCATCTTAACGTAATTTTGCACCGTTATAATCAAGTCTATGAAAGAAGTCGAAATCAAACTTAAGGTTAAACTGGATGACAACAATGTTCCTCAAGAAATCTTGTGGTCCAGCGATGACCCACCCTCAAAAGGTGATTTTGCCCCCACGAAAGGATTTTTTTTATCACTCTTTGATGAAAAATCATTGGAGACACTCAAGATAGATCTTTGGACGGCTAAACTAGAAATTGGGGAGATGAATAGACTGTGTTATTATGCCCTCAAGGGCATGGCGGATAGTTATTATAACGCCACTAAGAATCAACAACAAGCCAATGACTTAGCGCGATTCTCTCAATATTTTGGTGAAGAAACGGGTGTAGTCAAGAAAGCGCCATCACCTGAACAATCCTAATTGCCATCTTGTCTTAAATGGCCAAAGCTTTACGTCGATTGGTTCGTGGACAGCGGGCTTCATACTAAGAATGCCATAGAAGAAGAGATCGATGCTCATGTTATAGTCTTGACTTAATTTGAGCTCCTGCCAAGCTTTAGTCATCCCTTGAGACCAATATATATCATCCAGGACGATCAGGCCAGCTGGATTAAGCATATGGCGACATTGGGCGACATAGGATATTGTAGGGAGATACTCATGATGACCATCTAGTACAATACAATCATACTTGGTTCCCTTGTTGAGTTGAGCCTCTATGAAGCTCTCAAAGCTGGCAGTATGAAATCGAATCTTGTCATTGTGCGAATCCTGCTCGTTGACAGAAGAGATTGATTTAGACCCTTCAACAGTATCTATACGCTTGACGTTTTCTGCAGTGGAAATATATGCAGTATTAATTGCGAGACTGGTGCCAAGTTCTAAGACCTCTGCAGCTTCTGACCACTCGACTATCTTCCGTAAGAGATCACATTTATATCTGGGAGATACAGCCGATTGAGCAATCTGGCTTATGCTGACCTCATTTTTATCATAAATAGTTGATGGAGCACCTAGGGACTCTCTGTTAATTATGGTTCCTTTCTTTAGTAATGATTGTCGTCTCTGCTCGATTCTCATGATGTCAGGAGAGCTGTCATCAGAGTTTCTGATTTTAAAAGCTAGGTTATACAATAGGGGAGAGTCTACTGAATCAATAGACTTGGCACTCTTCCAAAAGGAGAGAAATCGTCGAATGAGCGACAGTTTAGCGGATATGCTCTTGAGTGTCATGATTGGATAAAGCTACTTGATAATGAGTCACCTGAAGCAAATAAAAAAAGGACTGATGAAAGCATCAGTCCTAAATGAAGGGTGAAAGATGGGTCTCG
>CAZJTO010000003.1:27123-30416 GCA_964548935.1 uncultured Saprospiraceae bacterium | reverse complement strand
AATGGAACCATTTTTTTAGATGAAATAGGAGAGCTGAGTTTGAGCCTTCAGTCTAAGTTGCTCAGAATTATCCAAGAAGGTGAGATGCAGAAGTTAGGCTGTAATCATACCAAGAAAATAAATACGCGAATTATTGCAGCCACCAATCGCGATCTCGAAAAGAACATTAGTCAAGGCAAATTTAGGGAGGATTTATACTACAGACTTAATGTGTTTCCAATGAGGACAATTCCGTTGAGAAAAAGGAAGGAAGACATACCATTACTCTGTGAGCACTTCATTGATAAGTATTCTTTTCAATTTGGTATAGAAAAGACTCAGGTTAGCAAGGACGGTATAGCAAAGCTGAAGTCCTATAATTGGCCTGGTAATATTAGAGAGTTAGAAAATATAGTACAAAGACACCTCATATTAGAACAAGGGAAGGAATTAGACTTCTCTTCTTGGATTCCTGAATCATTTGAATTTAGAGAAAATTGTGATCTGTCATTGGAAGCTAATGAAGTGAATCATATCCGTGCTACATTAGCCAAAACTAATGGAAAGGTGTTTGGACCTGGCGGAGCGGCAGAACATTTAAAAATAAACCCAAAGACTCTGGTCAGCCGCATGGATCGATTAGGGATCAAGAGAAAGTGACCTGAGAAAAAGAAAACAACTTGAAAGCACTGACATCGGTTTTCTGTTTACTCTGTTTTAGTAGCCTCGCCCAAACCTTTGAGCCAATAGAATTTTATGATGGTCTAAGTCATATTAACGTAATGTCTATGGCACAAGATGACCATGGATTTGTTTGGCTGGGAACGTCTGATGGGTTAAACAGATTTGATGGGTACAACACAGAAATATTTCGATTTACTCTTCGCGACACCAATTGCATCTGTGGTAACGAAGTGTTCGATCTTGTCAATGATAATAGGGGTAATCTGTGGATAGCGACTTCTAATTGTCTAAACAAATTTAATCTTGAAGATTACTCGTTTAAACATTATGGCAGCAACCCCACTTGGGACAAGGAGATTTCGGGCAACTATGTGTCAGCCTTACAATTAATTGGAGATAGACTCAGTGTTATCACGGAGAATGGACTGGACATTCTGAATATAGTTACTGATGAAGTAATTAATGTACAATTTCCATCAATAGCGACGGTCAAGTTTGTGGTTCCTTATCGTGATGAGGGTTTATTAGTGACAACTTCTACGGGGCTGTACATCTATGAATTTGAGCAAGATCAGCTCGCCTCTTTGGAAGAGTTCAATAATATAGATTATACAAAAAGCGATATTCAAGCAGCATGGATTAGTAATGAGGATTTATTTGTTTGTAACCTCAATGGAATCATAAGGTATAATCTAACAACTCATGCTAAAAAACAGTTGTATGAGACAGAATTCATGATAACCAGAGATATAAAACAATGGAAAAATAGTCTTGCGTTTTGCACGTCCAAAGGTATCATGACCTATGACGAGGACAATCAAGAGTTTAAGCATGGGGCCAAACACGGTTATCCTGAGTGGTCAGCATTAAAATCGTTTGTAAAGTCTGATAGTGAAATCTGGTTTAGTACGATTGGAGCAGGCGTATTTAGGTATTCTGCTCATGAGCGTTTATTCAATACACTGACAATAGATAGCAAACAGATTGGGATGTCCAAGGCTAACAATGTATGGCACCTAACCCATGATGATAATGAAATACTCGTGTCAGCGAATGAAAGAGTCTTCACAATTGATGAAAATAGAGAAATACAGTCGTTGTCGGAATCGCATTCCATAGACCTTCCGTCTATAAAGTTTGTACTAAATGTGAGTCGAGATGATGACGATATTTGGATATGTACATATGACGCGGGTATATATCATGTTAATTTCAGTGAGAAGCATGTGAACAATTACTCAATGAGTAATCCAGAACCGACTCGGATCGGAAGCAATACTGTCCGACATTCTTTAGTCCTTGACGATGAGGTCCTGTTTTCTACGGACAACGGTTTGTTTAGCTTGGACAGAGATTCGGACGAAATGAAGGAGATTCACTTCAATGAGAATCTTAAGAATAACTCGATTGCTAAAAATGTACTTTTTACATACAGTGATACCAGATCAAAACTCTGGATTGGCACGAAGAATGGATTGTTCGTAGAGCAAGATGATGGGAGTTATTTGTGCTTTTCAACGAGATCAGATCCTGCCCTCAGCAACAGCAGAATCAGGAATATAAATCAAGTATCGGATTCTATTTACTATATAGGGACATCTTCAGGAATAAATGTTTTTGACTATTACAATAAATCGGTAGCGTATATAGATGCGAGCAACGGTCTCAATAATGATGTGATTTATGGTCTCGAGATAGATGCTGACCTGGACATATGGGTATCTACTACCAAGGGCATCTCTATGATTGATGGTGATGGCAGAATTTCTAATTATTATCCGAATGATGGCTTTTTTGAACAGGAGTTTACTGTTAATGCCAGTGCAAAAGATGACAATGGGAACATCTATTTTGGAGGACTGTCAGGTGTGACATATTTTGACCCTCTAAAAGCTAAGAATCTTGATGAAGTTAAGACTCCAATAATCACTAAAATCGAAATTTTACCTCAGAGAGGGGAAGAAGAATTTGTTTTAAAATACCCGCTTAGTAAATCTCATGAGTTTACACATGCTCAGAGTAATTTCATTATCAACTTCACCAGCGTCGATTTTACAAACCCTGAGAATAAGTCATTCTATTACAAATTGGAAGGCTATAATGATGAGTGGATAAAAGTTGATGGAGATCCGGAGGTTCAGTTTATGAATCTTGACGAAGGGACTTATAATTTTAAGGTTAGAACGGCATATAGAAATGGTGAGTTGTCAAGGAACATTTCTTCCATCAAAATAAAAATCAATCCTCCTTTCTATAATTCCTTTTTGTTCAGAATTGTAGCTGGTTTATTGCTACTCTTAATTGGAACCTATCTGTATCGCGCAAGAATTAGGTCTGTTGAGAATAGGAATTTGAAACTGCAAGAGATAGTGCAAGATCAGACCAAAAAGTTAAAAGTTGCCAATGACTTACAAGGTACCTTCCTTAGAGAGGTGCCGGAGCCGTTAGTAATCTTCAACCCAAGAAATGAAGTAACATTTTCTAATGATCAGTATAACAAATTAAAGTTCGAAAGCTTAGAGGATCCTAAAACAAACGATGATTCGGTTCAGCAACTTGACGATTATATTTTTGCAGGTGTGCTGAAGGTGTCAGAAGAAAACTTGCAGATCTATGAATCAGATTTAACC
>CAZJTO010000003.1:21467-27023 GCA_964548935.1 uncultured Saprospiraceae bacterium | reverse complement strand
GATAAAAGTGACGCCCTGACTAAAACGATGATGGAGTTGACATTTGAGGATGATTTGGAACAGGATACTGATAAGTTTCGCCAAGCTTTTGATAATAAGCTCGAGTATCTATTCGAACCTAATAAGAGACTCATCCGCCCAGATGGTCAGATACTGATGACCGAAACACACTTGACTTTTATATATGATAAGGACAATAATTATCAATATCTGTTTGGCCTGATACATGATGTTACGGCGCAAAGAGAAAGTCAAGAAAAGCTGATGAGAGCTAGGACAAAGTTGGTTCAATCCGAAAAATTAGCTGCCTTAGGTCAGATCACGGCAGGAGTGGCCCATGAGATCAACAACCCGGTTAACTTCGTATATAATGGCGTCAATAACTTGAAAACTCTGATTGAAGCTCTAAAGAGCGAACAATACAAAGATGTTAAGTCAATATACAAAGACATCAATGAGATGTTGACAGCAGTGGAGGATGGAGCTAACCGTACTACTGAGATCGTCAGAAGCTTAAGTTTATTTACAAGAGAAGATGTTACTAATCAAGTTAGATATAATATAGTATCAGGCCTTGAGTCTACCATTAAACTGTTGTCCAATAAGTTACATGGTATAACTGTAGAGCTTAATTATTCCTTCCGAGATTATGAAATCAACTGCTATCCCGGTCAATTAAATCAGGTATTCATGAATGTGCTGCTCAATTCTATCGAAGCCATGGACGGTAAGGGCAATATTGAAATAAACATTATTGAGCGGAGGGGCAGTGTTGATATTATTATTGCAGATACTGGTTCTGGGATTAGTCCATCTATATCTACTATGATCTATGAGCCATTCTTTTCAACAAAAGGCCCTAAGAATGGCACAGGACTGGGTTTGAGCATTTCACAATCAATTATTGATAAGCATAACGGAAGTATAACATTTGAAAATAATGATCCGAAAGGAACCAAGTGTATTATAACCTTACCCACCTAATCTTGCAGTAACTCTGATATATAATCGCAGGGATTCTGAAATGTAAGAATTTAGTATAGTCATACTATTAAATTAAAAATTAATATAATATATAAAACATTGATTAATAATGTTTTATATAATTATTAGAAGATAGCAACCTTTGGTGTCTGGTATACATTGTTTATATGGAGATCACCAAAACTTATGATTCAAAAAATTACCAAAACGTACGAGGATGTTGATGAACTAATCAGTTTCATAGATACGGGCATATTAATTATGCATAGAAAGGAGTCTGGTGATTTTTTGATGTTAAGTCAAAGTATTCAATCGTACATCGATCAACAACGATCAGAATCTAACGTCCATTTGAATTTATTTTCATTGGATTATGATCACCCTTCTTTCAAAGATGTATTTAGGCTCTACCAAATAAATAATTTACCAGCGTTGCTAGTAATTGAGCAATCAGAAGTTAAGGACGTCACTGTAGGCTCAATATCAAAATTGGAGCTGATAAATTTTGTAACGTTAAACGGGGTTAATGAAAAGGTATGACTTCATAATAGTAGGTACTGGAGCTGGAGGGGCAACGATAGCTTATGAACTTGCCAAGTCTGGAAAGCAGGTGTTGATCCTAGAACGGGGTGATTTTTTACCTCAAGAAACTGATAACTGGAATCCCAAAGCGGTATTTACAGATGGCAAGTATCGCACTGAGGAGAAATGGTTGGATAAAGAAGACAATGAGTTTGAGCCGTTTACACACTATTGTGTGGGTGGCAATACAAAAATGTATGGTGCGGCATTACTTCGGATGCGAGAAAGTGATTTCAGTGAAGTAAAGCACTATGGAGGTGTATCCCCATCATGGCCATTGGATTATTCTGAGTTTGAACCATATTATACTAAAGCCGAAAAGCTATATCACGTACATGGGCAGAGAGGAGTGGATCCTACTGATCCTGTAGCCTCTGAAGATTATCCATATCCTCCGTTGAAATTGGAACCAAAAATGAAAGAATTGTTTGGAGCCATAAAAGACCTCGGATTAAATCCCGCTCCACTACCTATTGGCGTGAAGCTCCCGAAGGACGATAAAGTAAAAAGAGGTAAAGTGAACCTCTCATTGTTCGATGGTTATCCAGACCCTACAGAGTCAAAAGCGGATGCACATGTCATAGCGCTAAATAAGGCACTAAAGCACAAGAATGTAGTGCTGAAAACGAACCGTACAGCTATCGAATTAAGAACGAACGCAGAGGGTGATAAAGTAACCGAGGTGGTTTGTCTGTCGGCTAAGGATAACATCAAAATTTATACTGGCGACACTGTCATAGTTTCCTGTGGTGCGATTAATACTGCTGCTCTATTACTCAAGTCTACAAACGATATTTATCCTAACGGCTTGGCTAATTCATCTGGCATGGTAGGGCGGAATCTGATGATTCATAATAACGGTACCGTAGTAGCGATATCCAAGACTCTTAATGATTCGAAGTTTCAAAAGGCCTTTATCATCTCCGACTTTTATCATGGAGCAAAAGATTCAGAATTGCCATTGGGATCGATTCAGTTAATGGGTAAGACAGATCCTGACACGCTCAGAAGTG
The DNA here is from genome assembly GCA_964548935.1 of uncultured Saprospiraceae bacterium. Lineage (GTDB taxonomy): Bacteria > Bacteroidota > Bacteroidia > Chitinophagales > Saprospiraceae > GYS-P2D. The sequence continues at coordinate 24,444 of CAZJTO010000003.1, read as the reverse complement.
AGTTAGAAGCGATCAACCCTGATAAATCCTGGGATGTAGAAGATGTGGCTAGTCATAGTATTGACTTTTTTATTACGGCAGAAGACTTACCTGACCACAATAACAGAGTAATGATCGCTGAAGACGACCAGATTAAGATCGACTATACACCTAATAATCTGGAAGCATATACCAGACTCAGAAAAAAATTGATTGGAATACTGAGTTCTATCGATTGCGAAGAGGGCTACTGTAAGGATACCGTCTATGCGGGCTTCAAATTAGGCGTCTCAGGGGTTTCGCATCAGAATGGGACTTGTCGTTTCGGAACGGACCCGACGACCTCTGTCCTTGACATTAACTGTAGGGCTCATGATGTCGACAATTTATATGTAGTTGATAGCAGTTTTTTCTGCAGCAGTTCTGCCGTAAATCCTAGCCTGACCATAATCGCTAATGCATTAAGAGTAGCAGATCATTTATTATCTAAAAATCTTTCAAAAAACTAATGAATCTTAAGAATGACAAATAATCATTACGATATAATAATTATTGGTACTGGTGCAGGAGGAGGCACCTTGCTTCACAAACTTGCAGATACGGGCAAGAAAATATTAGTAATAGAAAAGGGAGGTTATATCCCTAAGGAAAAACAAAATTGGGATACAGAAGAAGTATTTTTAAAAGGGCGATATAAGACTAAGGAGTCGTGGTATGACAAAAAGGGTAATGCTTTTGTGCCAGGGCAACACTATTGTGTAGGTGGCAATACCAAAGTCTTTGGGGCGGCGCTCTTTAGATTGAGAGAAGAAGATTTTGGCGAAATTAAGCACCATGATGGCGTATCTCCTGCTTGGCCGATATCTTATGATGATCTAAAGGATTACTACCAAGAGGCAGAGGAATTATATCATGTCAATGGAGAGAGGGGCACTGATCCCACTGAGCCTGCAGAATCTCGACCATACCGGCACGCTGCGGTAGAGCACGAACCACGAATAAAGCAGCTATACGAAGATCTGACGGCATTTGGCTTGAAGCCATTCCCACTTCCCGTAGGATTGAGGAAGTCAGACTTTACCGATGCAGAACTGGTCTTAGATAGATTCGATGGGTATCCTGACCCGACTGAGTCCAAGGCTGACGCACACGTGACGGGGGTGAAACCCAATGCTTCCAAAGAAAATATAACCATATGGACACATTGTGATGTGCAACATTTAGAAACTGAAGCCACAGGAAGCAAGGTATCCAAAGTAGTGGCTATAGTTGATGGACAAACACGTACTGCAACAGCAGAAGTATATTGCCTATGTGCGGGAGCAATCAATAGTGCAGCGATTCTACTAAAATCCAAAAATGATAAACATCCAAATGGCTTAGCCAACGGCAGTGACCAAGTCGGGCGAAATTATATGTGTCATAATAACACAGCCATGCTCGCACTATCTGTTAAGCCCAATCCTACGACATTTGGAAAGACATTTGCGATTAACGATTTCTATCATTCATCTAAGGACTTCGAATACCCACTGGGTCATGTCCAGATGTTAGGGAAGTCAGACCCTGTGATGTTTGAAGAAGAAGCACCGTCTTTTGCTCCAGGGATGACATTGAAATATCTAGCAGAACATGCCTTAGATTTTTGGTTGACCTCTGAAGACTTGCCCGATAAAGACAACAGAGTCATAATAAAAGATGGAAAGCTCCACCTTCATTATACCGAGAACAATTTAGAGGGACATCGTCGATTAGAGAAGAAGCTTAGATATGCCCTTGAGCATGCAGGCTGTAAGAGTCATCTGCTACCTAATCATATCTACCTAGGTAAGAAAATACCAGTTGCTGGAGTGGCGCATCAATGTGGCACAACGGTGATGGGCAATGATCCGAATTCATCCGTCCTCAATACCTATTGTCGCAGTCATGAAGTAGATAACCTATTTGTTGTCGATGGAGGGTTTTTTCCATCTAGCGCAGCGGTTAATCCGGCATTGACCATTATGGCAATGGCACTCCGTGTAGGAGATTATATCAATAAAGAGATTATATAAAAAGTGAAGTACCAATTAATCATAATCCTATTGCTTTTTGCGGCAGCAAGTATGTCGCAACAGGTTACTAATGTAACCCACGTGTCTTATACGGTATCTGATACAGAAAGTGCAGTGGCGTTTTTGAAAAAAAATGTCGACGCAGAAGTTAAGTATACCAAAGAAATTTCGGGCAAAGCGCTCCAAAGGTTATTTGGCATAAGAGAAGATCATGACCTTTCCTTACAGCTTACATCAGTAGCAATAGGAAGTAACGAGGTAAGGTTGTTAGAGTTTGACTCAGATCTTCCTGCTCGAGTAATTCCGTTTGACTCTAAGTCTAACGATCTATGGTTTCAACACATAGCTATCGTCGTTGATGACATGCCAGCGGCCTATGAGCAAGTCCATGCTAATAAGGTAGAGCATGTAAGTACAGCGCCACAGACCTTGCCAGATTATATACCAGCGGCAGCCGGTATATCTGCATTCTACTTCAGAGACAAGGATGATCATAACCTCGAGTTGATCTACTTCCCTGAAGGGAAAGGAAATCCGAAGTGGAAGAAGGAAACAGATGACCGGTTTTTAGGCATAGATCATACTGCCATAGGGATTGACGATACCGATGTAAGCCTACATTTCTATCAGGATGTACTTGGCCTGCGGGTAGCTGGAAATTCTGAAAACTATGGGTCAGAGCAAGAACACTTAAATCAAGTGTTCGGAGCACGATTGTTAATTACGGGGTTGCACGCTACATCGGGCTTTGGGGTAGAATTCTTAGAATATATAGCGCCACCTGGAGGAAAGCCCTATCCTGAAGACTCAACGCCTTTAGATCATTGGTATTGGCATACGGCGATGCAAGTGGATGACCTGTCAGGACTAGTCGATAAAATCGAAAAAGAAAATTATAAAATAATCTCTAACGGAATAGTGACCATGCAAGAGCTCGATTATAG
>CAZJTO010000003.1:14684-21367 GCA_964548935.1 uncultured Saprospiraceae bacterium | reverse complement strand
TATTTGATGGCAATCCAGAGAAATATATGCCGCAAATAGGCGGGTATTGTGTAGTTGCTGCCGCTTTTGGAAAAGTAGAAGCTGTCGATAAAGAACATTATGCGGTCTATAACGGCAAGCTCTATTTTGTAACGAACGAAAAGGCCTATAACGCATGGATGAAGGACCAAGAAGGTCTCACAAATCGAGGCGAATCTATGTGGCCTTGTCTAGTTGCTAAAGAAGGAAGAGAAATTTAAAAATCATATTAATAATCAAAGTCATGAAGCATTTAAAAATCACTATTACACTGTTATTATTAAGTTCTTTTTGTTTTGCTCAGAATCTCGTAAATGTAGATTCGAGAGGAGTCATGTTAGATGGGTATGATGTCGTAGAGCTATGTAAAAAGAATGAAGCTCCAGGTTCTTACAAGCATACAGCTGAGTATCAGGGAGCAACTTATCAGTTTACTTCTGAGTCAAACAGAAGAATGTTTGAAGCGAATCCAGCAAAGTATGCACCGCAATATGGTGGGCACTGTGCAGTATCGACATCTATGGGCAAGTTAGAGCCAGGACACATCAGTACATGGTCTATCCACAATGATAAACTATATGTGCAACGCAACGCAAAAGCTGTAGGAATGTGGGAGAGCAAAGGGGCACAAATGTTTATACCGAACGCAGATAAAAACTGGCCTGATCTCCATAAAGCATATGGATCAAGTCTAACTAATGCACACTTGCAAGATGGTCGTCTGACATTTGAAGCAGCTGAAGAATTAGGCAAACGTGCCCTACAATATCTCAGAGATAACAAAGCTCCAGGTGGCGCTATTGCGATAGTTGATGAAGCAGGAATGCCGATCTACGTGATCCGAGAAACTGGGACATTTAGATCGTCTTCAGATGTATCGATAGGAAAGGCAAGGTCTGCAGCACTTTTTGGATTTCCTACCAAAAAATTAGAAGATGGTATCTACGGTGGGAGAAACTCCCTGATCACAGCTGGCTATAACATGATGAGAGGAGGCCTGCCTATCATGGTCAATGGCAAAGTTGTCGGGGGCATCGGCGTAAGTGGTGCGGCATCGGCTGATCAAGATGTAGAAATATCTGAAGCCGCACTAGGCTTGAGATAATAAACAAAAACTAAGTCCCTTTAACTCGTCAATCAAGAGCAATCTCGATCGATAAGTTGGAGGGCACCAAATAAAGTAGAAATGAAAGTATTCCAACTCATTTTCTTATTTCTTTTTTCGACGATAGTCTTAGCACAAGAAAGTAGAGAACTCGTTGCAGATAATCCCGATGCGGTTGTCGATCTGAGAACCCATGATGGCATCCAACTATTAAGCACCGAATGGAGGTATTCGGATGCGGATATTGTTGATGATAGATTTGGAGCACCCGGCCCTTCGGGCGATGATCCACTACCGCTTTATCCTACTGGTCCTAAGCAAGCGACGTGGAACATAGAACCCAAAGCTGGCGGTGCTGACTACGATGATAGCAGCTGGGAAGTATTAGATCCGACGTCACTCGAGGAGCGGAGATGTCCAGGCAGACTTTGCTTCAACTGGTATCGTATGGATATTACCATTCCTGCTACAATAGATGGCTTTGATCCGACAGGATCTACAGTCGTGTTTGAGATCGTTATCGACGATTATTCAGAAATATGGGTCAATGGTGAGCTTCCAAAAACCTTTGGACAGTCGGGTAATGGTATGGTGAAGGGCTTCAACGCTCGGAATCGTATATTCCTTACCGACAATGCTCAACCTGGAGATCAATTCCAGATAGCAGTATTTGGGATCAATGGCCCTCTGGCGGATATTCCCGATAACTATATCTGGATCAGATCGGCAACACTGGACTTCCACAAAGAATATGACGTCAATCCAAAATGGAAAGACTTAGGTCATATCGTTAAGTTTCAACCAGAACTGGATGAACTGATCAGTCCAAATACCAAGATAGAACAGATCGCAGACGGATTCCAGTTTACAGAAGGTCCGGTTTGGCACCCAGGAGGTTACTTGCTATTCAGTGATCCTAATGCGAATGTGATCTACAAGTACTCTCCTTTGACAAAAAATGTCGAAGTGTTTATCACTAAGTCTGGGTATTCGGGTACGGATATCGGGGAGATACATCAACCGGGTTCTAATGGCTTAACGCTTGACCATAATGGGCGACTATATGTATGCCAGCATGGTAACAGACAAGTAATTAAGCACGAAAGGAAAGGCCCTGTGACAGTTATTGCTTCTCATTATAATGGTCAACGGCTTAACAGTCCGAACGATCTCGTCTTTAAGTCTGACGGAACTTTGTATTTTACAGATCCACCATATGGTCTGAAAAAAGCTTACGAAGACGCTGCAAAAGAAACACCTCATCAAGGGGTATATCGAGTAGTTAATAATGAGGTCGAGCTTCTATCTACGGAGGTGGGTGGTCCCAATGGTATCGCATTCTCACCAGATGAGAAATATCTGTATGTGACCAATTGGGATATACGGGATGTGATGAACTCTAAGATCGTTTATCGATTTCCAGTTATGACCAATGGTACTTTAGGAAAAGCAGAAGTATTCTATAATATGATACAAACTGACGAATCCGAAGCACTAGATGGCATCAAAGTTGACCATGAGGGTAATGTGTATGTCTCTGCACCAGGAGGTGTTTGGATTATATCGCCTGATGGCACTCTATTAGGAAAAGTTATAGGCCCTGAGAGACCTGCTAATATGGCATGGGGTGATTCAGATGGCAAGACATTATATCTAACAGCACACTCTGGACTTTATAAAATCAAAACAAAAATAGGTGGCAAAATGCCAGGTATTAGCAAATGATAAAATAGTATATGTATCAAAAACCTAATGAAAGATTATTTGGGCAAACGGCAATCGTTACTGGTGCTAGCTCAGGAATAGGAGCGGCCACTGCGAAAGCGCTTGCCAGAGATGGTGCCAATGTGGTCATTAACTATATCTCTAAACCGGACGTTGCAGAACAGATGGCACATGAGATTAACAACGACGCCCACTGTGGAGATGCGATCGCTGTTAAGGCAGACGTCAGCAAAGAAGATCAGGTTATCAATATGTTTAAACAAACAGTTGATAAGTTTGGCACCGTTGATATATGTGTGGCCAATGCAGGATTGCAGAGAGATTACGCCTTGCATGAGATGCCACTTAAGGAGTGGCAAAAGGTTATAGATGTAAATCTGACAGGCCAATTTTTATGTGCCAGAGAGGCCATAAAAGAATTTATGAGGAGAGGGAGAAGGCCTGAGGTGTCTAAAGCATTGGGTAAAATAATTCACATGAGCTCTGTTCATGAAGTCATTCCATGGGCAGGTCATGCTAACTATGCAGCATCTAAAGGCGCAATAGTCATGTTGATGCAGACGATCGCACAAGAATATGCCCCAATTGGTGTAAGAGCAAATAGTATTGCACCAGGGGCTATCAAGACTCCAATTAATACGGATGCCTGGGAAACTCCAGAAGCGCTCAAAGAGCTTAACAAACTGATACCGTATAAGCGTATAGGAGAGCCATCAGATATCGGTGCGGCAGCAGTGTGGTTATGTTCAGATGAGTCAGATTATGTGAATGGCACAACTCTATTTGTGGATGGAGCAATGACTTGCTACCCAGGATTTACGACTAACGGTTGATCACATTTTTTTAAAATCAAATCATGACGAAAAAAACTAAAAGTGATAAGACTAAGAAGGCTCTGAAAGTCAAAGCCAAAAAGTCGAAAAAAGGAGCAGTTGCGGCTAAAAAGAAATCTGCTGCAGCAAAGAAGAAAGTAAAGAATACCAAAAAGAAGAGTGCGCCAAAAAAGAAAACACCAAAGAAAAAGGTGAATAAAAGCGCAAAGAAGAAATCTGTAAAGAAAAAGCTGTCCAAAAAGAAAAAATAGCTGACAAAAGAAGGTTAATGGCGACAAAAGAAGACATCAGGTTAAGTGATAACTATTCTGGAAAAAAGAAATGGTTAGAGTGGGGTCCATACCTCAGTGAGAGACAATGGGGTACGGTCAGAGAAGACTATAGTCCAAATGGTTCTGCTTGGGATTATTTTCCCCATGACCACGCCAGATCGCGGGTCTATAGGTGGGGTGAGGATGGTATAGCGGGGATCTCAGATCGTCACTGTGCGATATGCTTTGCTATTACGCTGTGGAACGGTAATGATGATATTCTCAAGGAGAGGATATTTGGATTGACGGGACCAGAGGGCAATCATGGCGAAGATGTCAAGGAGCTATACTACTATCTGGATAGTACGCCTACTCATTCATATATGAAGCATTTGTACAAATATCCGCACAAGGCTTTTCCGTATGGTGATCTCGTGCGAACAAATGCAGAAAGAGGAATTGACGAGTTAGAGTATGAAATATTAGATACAGACCTCTTCAAGGACAACGATTACTTTGATGTGTATACAGAGTATGCTAAAGAAGATGAAGAAGATATACTCATCAAAATTACGATTGCCAATAGAGCTGACCATGACGAGAAGGTTTGGTTGATGCCCACGGTCTGGATGAGAAACTTATGGTCTTTTAACCAGATGGAAGGCTATCACGGGATCGTCAAAGAGCAAGAGGAAAAGGATTACGGTTCGGTAAAAATTACCCATCCCAAATTGGGAGATTATCATTTGTATTTCGAAAAACCAAAGGAGTGGTTATTCACCAATAATGAGACCAACGCAGAAAAGATCTTTGGCTTAAAGAATAACAGCCCTTATGTCAAGGATTTATTCCATGATGCGGTGATCAACTCTGATTTTGAAGCGACAAGAGCCACATCAGAAGGAACGAAGTTTGCCCCTATGTTTTGTCACAAGGTCAAGGCAAAAAAAGAGGTAGTCTTTAAATTAAGATTGTCTAAAAAAGCGCATAAATCTAATCCACTAAAGAAGAGCTTTGAAAAGTCATTTGCAACTAGATTAAAGGAAGCGGATGAATACTTCGCCAAGTTTATAAAATGTAAAGATGATGACTTAGAGAATATCCAGCGGCAGGCATTTGCTGGAATGATGTGGTCTAAGCAGTACTACAACATTGATATGGAATCTTGGATGAAAGGTGATCCTGGTCATCCATCGCCACCCTCAGAAAGATTAGGCGGGCGCAATCATGAGTGGATGACACTTAATAATGAGGACATTATATCCATGCCGGATAAGTGGGAGTATCCTTGGTATGCAGCATGGGACCTTGCTTTTCACTGCGTCCCTATTGCTATGATGGATGCAGAGTTCGCTAAGGAACAGATGATCCTCATGACGAGAGAATGGTATATGGCTCCCAATGGGCAGATCCCTGCCTATGAGTGGGCCTTTTCCGATGTCAATCCGCCTGTTCAAGCTTGGGCGACCTTTGAAATTTATAAAATTGACAAGGAGCAAAATGGCAAAGGAGATATTGCTTTTCTCAAGCGAATGCAGAATAAGCTCGCTCTAAATTTTACATGGTGGGTGAATAGAAAAGATAGAAGTGGCAATAATGTCTTCGAGGGCGGTTTCTTAGGATTGGATAATATCGGTGTATTTGACAGAAGTAGTGAGATCCCTGGCAATGGATACCTGGAGCAAGCGGATGGTACTGCTTGGATGGCATTGTTCTCCCTCAACTTACTGCAGATATCTCTTGAAATCGCCAAACATGATAAGGCCTATGAAGATATGGCTACCAAGTATTTTGAGCACTTCATATATATCACTGAGTCGCTCAACAAGATAGGCACCGAGTGGACGGGGAGTTGGGATGAGCAAGATGGATTCTTTTACGACATACTTGTACTTCCTAATAGCACATTTATACCTATCAAAGTGCGGTCTCTTGTAGGTCTTATGACACTCAACGCAGTCTTGCATATCGATGCAGAAACGCTGGAGGCCTTACCTGATTTTTACAATGGAGTGAAGTGGTTTAGAAACTACCGACGCAAGCATGGAAAATACTTAGCCATCGAGGATTTAGATGATAAAGATGATCTGATATTGTCGCTTGTCCCTAAAGCTCGGATGATAAAATTACTCCACGCCTTGCTAGACGACAAAGAGTTTTTTAGTCCATATGGTATCAGGGGCCTATCAAAGGTCCACGAAAATCCGTATTCCATCATGATTGATGGGAAACTATTTTCTGTGAAATATGCGCCTGCTGAATCCGAAATTAGTCTCTTCGGAGGAAATTCTAATTGGAGAGGGCCGATTTGGATGCCTATGAATTTCCTATTTGTACAGGCCTTGCAAGAGTATCATAAGTATTACGGAGATGAATTACAAGTTGAATTTCCAGTAGGATCAGGCAAGAAATTAAGTCTTGATGAGATCAGCAGAAAGATCAGCCAAAATCTTGTGAGCATATTCCAAAAGGATAAGAATGGAGACCGACCTGTTCATGCATTGCACCAAGAGGTCTATAAGGATAAACACTTTAATGACTTGATTTTATTCTACGAATATTTTCATGGGGATAATGGCAGAGGAGTAGGAGCTACACATCAGACGGGATGGACCGGAGTTGTGGCGCAGATGATACACGAAAGCTGTTGGTATATGAATAAAAAGAAAAAATGAAAATAGCAGGTAATATATCGGAGCTGTTGAACCAAGAATTTCTGATCACTAACGGGATCGGCGGTTACTGTTCTGC
>CAZJTO010000003.1:13121-14584 GCA_964548935.1 uncultured Saprospiraceae bacterium | reverse complement strand
AAGTCAGTGAAAAACAAATTAACTAAGACTTATAAGAAGCTTCATGGCGAGGCTGAAGATCATACATATCTCACAGATCTCATCTTGAGTGGAGAACAGTTCATTGTGAATCGAGCCTCTACTAAGTCGAGTACGATTCTGGCTGGTTACCACTGGTTTACGGATTGGGGTAGAGATACCATGATCGCTATGAGAGGCTTGACCATTAGCACGGGTAGAAAGAAAGAGTCCGAATCTATTATCAATACTTTTTTCAAGTATTTGGATAAGGGGATGTTGCCTAACAGGTTTCCGGATTATGATGGTCAGGAAGTAGAGTACAATACCATTGACGCCACCTTGTGGTTGTTCATAGCGCTATATGAGTACTACGAGAAGTTTCGAGACAAGAAATTTATCAAGAAGTACATGGCTGATATAGAGGATATATTGAGTCATCACATCAATGGGACGAGGTATAACATTAAGGTAAATGATTCTGGATTTGTCTCCGGTGGAGAAGAAGGGTGGCAGCTCACATGGATGGATGCGCGAGTAGAAGGCTATGTGGTTACAGGCCGCATCGGTGCACCTGTAGAAATCAATGTGCTCTGGTATAATGCGCTGAAGATATTTGAGTCTTTCTGCGGAGAGTTCAAGTACAAACCTGCTATCAAAACCAAAAAATTCATTGCATTAATTGAGAAGAACTTTAAGTCTAAGTTTTTGAATGCCAAGGGATATCTCAATGACTACATCGATGAGAATGGTCTGCCAAATGAAGACTTCAGGTGCAATCAGATCTATGCGGTCAGTTTGCCATTCAGTCTCTTATCTAAAAAAGAAGAGAAGGAAGTGGTCAGTCAAGTAGAACAAAAGTTATTGACAGATTATGGCTTGCGGACCTTATCTCCAGATGATGACGCTTTTGTAAAAGTCTATGGCGGCAATCAATGGGATAGAGACACTGCTTATCATCAAGGGACAGTATGGCCATTTTTTATTGCAGAATATTTAGAAGCCTATCTGAAAGTCAATAAGTACACCAAGAAGGCTAAGAAAGTAGTCTTGAAAAAATTGAAACCATTAGAGGATCACTTCTATAATCGAGATTGTATCCACGGAGTATCTGAAATATTTGATGGAGAGACTCCTAATGACGGAAGAGGCTGTATACAGCAAGCGTGGTCTGTAGCGGGTATTATCAAACTATATTTTGATCATCACTTAACTGCTGTGAAATGAGAATAGCTAAGATTTTATCAATCTATTTAAGTGGGTTCTTGGTAGGCATCGCTTTAGTTGTTTTTCCAGCTGCGGGCAGCATTCTTACGGATGCCGATTTTCATGGATTCACAAGCACACAGTTTGGGAGCATTTTTATTCCACAGATTGTGCTGGCGATACTAACCTCATTATCTGCGCCTAAGATTGCCGAGAAAGTCGGGATGAAAACCGTGATGTTACTAGGCTTAGCTTCGCTC
>CAZJTO010000003.1:2658-13021 GCA_964548935.1 uncultured Saprospiraceae bacterium | reverse complement strand
GATTGCCGAGAAAGTCGGGATGAAAACCGTGATGTTACTAGGCTTAGCTTCGCTCTTTGTGGCAACGACCTTGCTCGGAGCATCCAATTGGTTTTTAGAAGGCAACATAGATTACTGGATTGTAATGGCAGGTACGGCGGCATTAGGCGCGGGATTTGGGTTTACGATCACAGCCTTAAATCCATTTGCCTATACCTTATTTCCAGGCAAAGAAACTTCCGCAGTAACTGCAATGCATATCCTGCTTGGTGCGGGCACGGCAAGTGCGGCACTTTTTCTAAATGCATTTGTGGGCCAAGGAATCTGGTACGGAGCACCATTTGCCATAAGCGCTATTGTGTTGCTGATGATCCTATTCACACTACCGATAACATTAAAGTTACCTCATAGTGAGGCTGAGGAATCATCCAATGAAAAGATACCTTTCAAGATCTGGTTATTTGCTCTGGCAGTATTTTTATATGGTGCCTGCGAAGCGACACTAGGTAACTGGGGCGCGCTATTTTTAGAAAAATCAGGAGGCCTGTCTGTGAGTGATGCAGCCTTAGGGCTCTCGGTCTTTTGGGGCTTTGTGGCTCTGGGACGAATAGCATTTACATTTTACGCTTTGCGATTTTCTACCAAATGGGTATATATCATCGCTCCATTTATAGTAGCCATAGTGTTTTTCACTTTGCCTCAAGCCGAGGGGAGGACTCTTTTATTGGCTTATATGGCGTTTGGCGGGCTGGGCATGTCTATTCTCTTTCCACTTTCGATTAGTAGCGCAACGGATCAATTTCCCAAGTATGCGGCAATCATATCGGGCGTACTCGTAGCAGCGATTCAGCTGGGTACAGGCTTTAGTTCAAATGTGATAGGCTATCTAAATGAACGTATGGAACTCTCCGATCTAATCCAATATTCTACAGCATACGCATTGGCTCTTGGCATATTAGCATTTTACTTATCGCGACCACAGAAGGCATAGTATGAATATCACAGAAATAGATAGAAACATACTTAAGATCGATACCCCTCAGATGATTGAGGTCGATCGATTAATGATCGAAGAGTATCACATCGAACTCATCCAGATGATGGAAAATGCGGGAAGATGTTTAGCCATAGTTGCAAGAGATGTTTTTTTAGACAAGGATCCTGAGGGTAAGAAGGTTTGCATTCTGGCTGGCACTGGAGGCAATGGTGGTGGAGCGTTAGTCTGCGCCAGACGCTTGAGCAACTGGGGTGCCAATGTATCTGTCGTACTGACTAGTACGGATGAAAAAATGACTGAAGTGCCTAGGCATCAGCTGGGGATCTTGAGGAGGATGGGAGTGAGGATAAGCAATGCTCAATTAATAGAAGGTCCCTATGATTTGATAGTCGATGGGATTATAGGATATAGTGTAAAAGGGGATCCTTATGGTATAGCAAAAGCTATGATAGAATGGGCCAATACAAGTACTACAAGTGTGTTGTCGTTAGATACACCTTCAGGGCTCGACCTTACGACAGGGACGATCCATAATCCAACGATTGAGGCTGACGCCACACTGACATTGGCTATGCCCAAAATAGGACTATTTGCAGAAGCGTCATCACAGTATGTTGGGGAGCTTTATTTAGGAGACATCAGTGTGCCTCCGAGCTTGTATGCAGAAAAACCTCTTCGATTGAGGGCCGAGAACGTATTTAGACATTCTGACATCGTAAAAATAAATTAGTATGAGCAGTTCTATTCAACACAAAACAGTGCTTATATTAGGATGGGAGTATCCTCCTAGAATGGTAGGAGGCTTGGCTATCGCCACGTATGGACTAGTAGAGGCTCTGAGAAAGCATCTTAATGTCATTTTAATCCTTCCGTTTAAAGATGAAGAGACCCCTGAACTTGACAACGTGACCGTATATGGTCTGAATGAAATACAAGATCATTTTCCTACAGAAGAAATCAGATTGTTGTTTTCAAGGAGATATGAGACGATAACAAAAAATACCCTACACTACTATCCTAACCTCAGTGAAGAGAAGCGAAATGAGCTAATGGCTATAGACAATGCCGAGTACCATACGAGGTCATATAGTTTTTATGACGCCTTTCAATCTGATGAGGTTTATGGATGGAGTCTGTGGGAAAAATTAGACGCCTACGTAGAAGTAGTTTCTATTGTGGCCAAGTATCTCGAGTTTGACGTGATCCATTGTCATGATTGGTTAACCTATCGAACTGGAATTGAATTAAAAAACATATTTGGCAAACCGCTGGTCATACATGTTCATGCTTTAGAGACGGATAGAGTAGGACCACAGGCAAAGAATGAAATCTACCAATTGGAAAAATCAGCTATCATCCATGCTGATGTGGTGATGCCGGTTAGCAACTTTACTAAGAGGCAAATTGTCAAATATTATGTCAATTACCCCGACAACATTGTCCCTATCCACAACGCAGTAAGTAAAGAAGATGTCCAGCGGTGGAAGCATAAAATACCACAGAAGATTGTTACATTTTTGGGAAGAATCACGGCCCAAAAAGGACCAGAATACCTATTAGATACCGTAAGAAAGGTGGTCGCGAACTATACAGAAGTTAGATTTGTGGCGGCGGGTAGTGGTGACATGCTGGCCTCCCTTGTTAACTCTACGGCCTATGAAGGGCTCAGTCGCTATATCATTTTTGCGGGATTTCTAAAAAGAGATGAAGTGAATGCTTTGCTCTCCACTACTGATGTCTATTTTATGCCATCTGTTTCCGAGCCATTTGGATTAACAGCCTTAGAGGCGGCCCACTTTCAAGTTCCATGTGTTCTCACCAAACAATCAGGTGCATCAGAAGTACTGTCTGCAGCACTGACCGCTGATTATTGGGATACAGATCTATTTGCGCAGCATATTACGCACTTGCTACAAAATGAAGATAAATGCAAAGAGATCATCGAGCAATCCAATGAAGACCTAAAAAATATTAGTTGGGGACACAGTGCGAACAGGGTCGCACACGAGTATGCTAAAGTGATTTCAAAATCTGAAAAATAACTCCAAACAACCTATTCATTCTGATATATAATCATACAATTCTGACATTTAATAAAGAAGAATTGTCTGATGGTAATATGATAGATTTTGCAACATGTAATAGGCTCAATATTAGAGCATTATTAGTTTCTATTATTTGTATCAACTATTTCAATATCGGACTGTTTCAATAGCAGTCAGAATTCATTAACTAAAAATAATTCCTATGAACGCAGTTTCTTTCTATTTCCAAGTTCACCAACCATATCGAATCAGAAAGTATGGCATTTTTGATTTAGGCCAAGATCATAACTACTTCGATGGAGACAAAAATCTCGAAGTACTCAATAAGGTATCTGAGAAGTGTTATCTGCCAGCTAATGAGACGTTCTACAATCTTATCAAGAAATATAAAGGAGAATTTAAAATCTCTTATTCCTTTTCAGGAGTATTTCTGGAGCAACTCGAAACGTGGAGACCTGATGTATTGGATAGCTTCAAGAGGTTAGTCGATACTGGCTGTGTCGAGGTATTAGCTGAAACTTACTATCACTCGCTTTCTTTTCTGTATTCAAAAGATGAGTTTAATACCCAAGTGCAATTGCATGAGGAAATGATTCAAAAGCATTTTGGGGTTAAGCCCAAAGTATTCCGTAATACGGAGTTGATTTATAACAACGAGTTAGCGCATCAGGTAGCAGATTTAGGATACAAAGGAATCATTGCTGAGGGTGTAGATTGGATTCTAAATGGTAGAACACCTAATTATATTCATCATCCTACAGGGCTCAATGATTTTCCCATCTTACTAAAGAATTATAAGCTGTCAGATGACATCGCATTTAGATTTTCTAACAAGGACTGGGCAGAACATCCATTGTCTGCTGAGAAGTTTGCGACATGGGTACATTCCACTGCAGGTTCTGGTGATGTGGTCAATCTATTCATGGATTATGAGACATTCGGTGAACATCAATGGGAAGACACAGGCATTTTTCAATTTTTAGAACATTTGCCTGAGAAGATTTTCCAACACCCGGACTTTAAATTCTTAACACCTTCAGAAGTGATAGACACCTATCATATAAGAGGGGATTACAATGTTGAGGGCATCACGTCATGGGCCGATATGGAGAGAGATCTGTCTGCTTGGCGCAGCAATCCGATGCAGCACGAATCACTAAGACGAATATTTGACTTAGAGAAGGCTGTAAAGGAATTAGGCGATATTGATTTGCTCAATGACTGGAGAAAATTAACTACCTCGGATCACTTCTACTATATGTGTACTAAATATTGGAGTGACGGTGATGTACATAAGTACTTTAGCCCATATGACTCTCCTTTGGATGGTTATATCAACTTTATCAATGCGCTTAATGATCTAGAGTATAGATTAGAAAGTAAATTTCATCCTGAAATTATGGAGGTTAGGGTGTAGTAGAGAGTGAGTTAGCGCAAATCATGAAGGTAAATACCAAAGATAACTTAGCAGTTGAAGGCTTTGATGTTGTGGAGTTTTTTTCGGGAAAGGCAACAAAAGGCAAATCAACGATTTCTCATCAATATAAGAATGTTGACTATTACTTCTCGTCAACTCAGAATAGAGAGAAGTTCATGTACAACCCAGCTTCATATCTTCCAGAATATGGGGGATTTTGTGCAATAGCTATGAGCGAAGGCAAAGAGGTTGATGCGAATCCCAAAAGCTTTAAGATTCAGGACGGCAAGCTGTATTTGTTTTTTCGAGAGTATTGGGGAATTGTCGATGTCAAGAGACAATGGAATAGGAATCCAGATGAGAATAGGCAGCTGGCAGATATAAATTGGAGGCAAATCAATAGGTAAGGGCATGTTGGAAAATTGGTGGTTATTTCCGGTAAGTATAGGTATTGCAACAATTGCCATGTCATCAGGCATCGGCGGGGCAGTGTTTTTCTCTCCATTATTCTTGTTAGTTCTGGGGCTTTCGCCAACTATAGCTATTGGCTCTGCCTTAATCACTGAGCTATTTGGATTTAGCTCTGGAGTGATATCATATCGCAAAGCAAAATTGATAGACTATGGATTGGCTAAGAGTCTACTTGTATATGCGGTGCCAGCGGCTATAGTGGGTAGTCTTATTGCTGATTACTTTCCAGGTGATTTATTGAAGGGCATCTTTGCTGTGGGTCTAATTTTTATAGGCTGGCAGTTATTCACGTCTTATAGAGAAGAGAGAAAACATAAGGCTCATGGAGAGCCAACCGAGGATCATGAAGGTTCATATGAAAGTGAATTAATCGATGCTTCTGGGACCGTATATAAGTACACAGTTTGTAATAAGTGGGTAGCCAAACTATTTTCTGTTATAGGAGGAGCCTTAGTCGGCATGATTTCAGTTGGTCTGGCAGAATTACAAGAATACCATTTGGTTGCTAAATGTAAGGTGCCAACTCCTGTTGCAGTGGCTACGGCTATATTTACCGTTGTCATTACGGTATTCTTTGCGTCATTGGGTCATATTTATCACTTTGTGACAGATGCAGATTCTGATGTATTACAACAAGTTATGAATGTGGTGCTATTCACAATACCAGGAGTAATCATAGGCGGTCAGATCGGGCCTATGGTACAGAAAAAAATAAATCCAGACTTGATGAAGGTGGCGATTATTGTGTTGTTTATAACAATCGGATTTTTCATCCTATATACCTTGTTCAATTAGCCACAATTTTAGATTAAGAGAGAACAATCAGATAAGGGTTTGGTTTATGGTGAAAACGATAGGTATATTTGTCTCGCAGAATACATTGGTTGAAAGAGACGGATACTTAGCGAGAAACTTGTGTAATAAGAGAACTATATAAACTGGGGCGTATTGCCGCGGATACTGAGTAAATTTTACAGAGATAAAAGATAAATAGATTATGATAAAAAGCATTCAAACCATCGTTCTAGTAAGCAGCCTATTACTACTGTCTGCTTGTGGAGCCAAGAAAGCATATGTCAAAGGAAGCAGTGAGACGAATCTTCCGAAAGATCACTTATCGGAGGATAACATTGACTACGAACTATATTTAGTAGGGGATATCGGAGCTACTAACTCTCAAGTTACGGATTCGGATATTGTTGACTTGATCAAGTCAGAATTAAGACCACATAGTAATACCCAGTCAGTTGTGTTTTTAGGTAATAGTTTTAGTGAGAATGGGCTTCCAGATGCCGAATCTCCTGAGTTTATGGCGGTTGACAAGGCCATATCAGCATGTATTCAGAAACTAAAAGACAATACTGATAAAGTCTATTTTATCCCTGGAGATAGCGAATGGTATGATGGTCGTAATTATTCTAATTCTTCACTCATGCGTGTTGAAGATTATGTCCAATCAAAAGTGAACGGTAAGAATGTTTTCGTCCCATCCAATGGCTGTGGAGAACCAAAGGTAGTGCAGTTAACGGACGATCTAATGATTGTTTTAATAGACTCTCAATGGGTACTACAAGGGGACAATTCAGATCAAAGAAAAAGGTCTGGATGCGAGATAGATAGTGAGTTTGAATTGGTGACATACTTGCAACAGATTATGTCCAAGAATAAGAATAAAAACGTAGTGATAGCTGCTCATCACCCAGTGTTCTCGAATGGTAGAACCGGAGGAAATTATGGTGCAGCAAGTCATCTATTGCCATTGCCAATTTTGGGCAGTATTATCACAGGCGTTAAGAAGTTAGGCGGTAATCAACAGCGATTTGGGCATCCACAATATGAAGCGTACAGAGCAGCGATGAATTTGGCGCTAAGTAATTTTGAGGGTGTGATACATCTATCGGGACATGACCATAATCTTCAGTACCATGAGCAGGGCAACAATCATTTTGTGGTCTCAGGGAGTGGCGCTGTAACGGATTTTGTTCGCAAAGGAGGTGACGCCGAATTTGCCTTAATGAGTAAAGGATTTTCTAAGATCACTCATACAAAAGATCTCGAATTGTGGTTAGAGTTTTACATACCTGATCCTGATAATATAGGCAAAGCAAAATCAATTTATAAGAAGAGACTCTACAAGAAAGAGGTTATAGATTTCTCTGATAAAGATATCTACAAGGATGCCGACCAGTACCCTGAAACGGTTAAGACTGTAGCGTCCAACACGTATACCCAAGGTAGATTTGGTATGGGAGAGACCTACCGTTCAGAGTGGGGTACAGAGGTAGATGCGCCTATCTTATTACTGGATGAATATGCTGGTGGTCTTACGCCTGTGCAGCAAGGGGGCGGATTTCAGACGAGATCCTTAAGATTGGAAAACCCAGATGGAATGCAGTGGGTAGTCCGGACTATAGACAAGGACGTGACCAAAGTGGTACCGCCTGCACTCAGGAATACTTTCGTTAAGAATCTTGTGCAAGATGGGATCTCTGCAGCGCATCCATATGCGGCAATGGCTATACCGACGTTGGCTGAGGCCGCTCAGATTTATCATGCCAACCCTAAGTTTGTCTGGTTGCCAAAGCAAAAATCATTAGGGGATTATAACCCTGATTTTGCTGAGCGACTTTATCTATTTGAAGAGCGTCCAGGAGGTAATATGAATGGACATGCAGATTATGGCGGAGCATCCAAATCAGTCAATACCCTTGAGCTGGTTGAGAAGTTGAGTAAGAACCACAAGCATGTCGTCGATCAGAAGTATGTGCTTAGAGCAAGACTGTTTGACCTCCTCATAGGAGACTGGGATAGACATGATGATCAATGGAGATGGGGTGTGTATCAAGATGACGCACAGCCTGGCGTGGATGTATATCGTGCTATACCTCGAGATAGAGATCAGGCATTTTTCAAAAATGATGGCTTTTTGAATTATATCGCGAGCAGACCTTTTTTCAATCCTCAACTTAGAAAGTTTGATGAGGAAATCGATAAAATAAGCGGTTTGGCTTTTAATGCAAGACACTTTGATAGACAATTCCTTTCTCAGCTGGGAGAAGAAGATTTTATTTCAATTGCAGAATCCTTGCAGAAGGAGATCACGGATGATGTCATAGCTGAAGCGTTTGCGGCATGGCCTAAAGA
Source organism: uncultured Saprospiraceae bacterium (assembly GCA_964548935.1). GTDB lineage: Bacteria > Bacteroidota > Bacteroidia > Chitinophagales > Saprospiraceae > GYS-P2D. The sequence goes on along the minus strand of CAZJTO010000003.1, from coordinate 4,968 downwards.
GATATATGCCGAAGGAGGTGAGGAGATCACTAATAAGCTCAAGACGAGAAGAGGTGATCTGGTTGAATATGCCAAGGAGTTCTATCAATATCTTACAAAAGAAGTTGCAGTGATTGGCACAAATGGTCAAAATGAATTTGATGTTACAGCTGAGCCAAATGATCACCTATCAGTTAAGGCCTATCACATGGCAGATGGGCAGAGACACCTGATCTGGTCACGCCTCATAGATGGTAAGGATTGTGATGAGGTGAGACTGTTTGGATTAAAAAAGAAAGATACATTTAACTTCTATGGCGATGAGAAATCATCCATTTCAGTACGCCTAGTTGGCGGTAGTGGTCAAGATGTAGTTAACAATGCTTCTAGTAGTATCAAGGTGATCGCTTATGACCGACCTGAGGGAATGCAATTAACAGGTAACAGCGTCAAGTCCAAAATTAAAGATCAGAAAGGCGTCAATAGCTTTGATAGAAAAGATTGGGAACTCGATAGACTAATTCACTTCCCCATATTGACGTTCTATACTGATGAAGGAGTTGGTCTTAGCTATAACGTCTGGTGGCAGAAGAACGGATTTAGAAAAAATCCATTCAAGTCCAACCATGCGTTATCACTTGCATACTTCCAAGCCAACTCGGCGATAGTAGCCAAATATAGTGGATTTTGGCCTACCGCCTTTGGACCGACTTGGGGATTAAGAATTAATGCACAAGCGACTGGGCCCACATTCACACAGTACTTTTATGGTTTAGGGAATGAGTTTGTAAACTTTGAAGAAGTGTTTCCTGATGAGCCAGAAGCGGGTAGCAGACCCTTTCACATAGTCAGAGGAAATCATTTTGATTTCAATCCTCATTTCGAAAAATCCCTTGGCAACAATAAGACATTCAGTATCAATCCTTCATTTGAATACTACAATTTAGATGACAGCCTTGATGATGACGATGAAGAGCCTAGATTTATATTTTTAGAAGAAGCCGGCAGGACGAGTACAGACTTTGAAACTAAAGCATATGCTGGCTTGGGATTGAATTATACGAGTGATAGAGTGAATAATCCTGCCCTGCCAACGAGAGGTTATGTATTTAATGCAAATGCAGATTGGAAGCTGAGTTTAAGAGATTCGGATTTTAACAACCTGACTCTTTCTTCTAATTTGGCCGCATACTTGCCATTCTCGCCAACCCATAAGGTTGTGCTTGCTACTAATATCGGAGGGGCATACACCTTTGGTGATTACGAGTTCTTTCATGCCAACTATCTCTCAAATCAATCTCGACTGCGAGGATTCAGATCCAATAGATTTGGAGGTGATGGAATAGTCTATCATGCGACGGATTTGAGGATCAAGTTATTCCAAGGGCGAGGAGGACTCAGAACTGGATTCGGGATCTTTGGATCATTTGATCATGGGCGAGCATTTTTAGAAGATGAAGGTATAAACGATTGGCATACGAGTTACGGTGGGGGCATTTATTTGACGCCTCTTGACTTACTTGGATTTAAAATTGGTTATTATGTGGGAGACGATGATACTCAGGTCACTATAGGTGGAGTTCTGTCGTATTAAATCGTTTTAAAACATAATGCATGGGAAAATGAAAAGGTCTTTAATATTTAGCCTTCTTATAGTTCTTTCATTACAGTTACAAGCTCAATATTATACAGCCTCATTTGAGAGAGATGTTGCGCCTGTAGCAGTGGGTATAGGCCTGACAACCTTAGGAATAATATTGAATAACAATGCGGATGGTCCCTCGTTGGCAGAGATTGAAATGTTGGATATCGAGGATCTCAATTTTTTGGATAGAGGAACAGTTTTTAATAATTCGCCAAGTGCTCGCACTATTAGCGATGTAATACTTTATTCATCGGCGGCCATGCCTTTCGTGACATATGCCTCTAACAAGTGTAGAGCCAATGGTGGTGCCATAGCACTTATGATAGTAGAAACTGCACTCATTAATAATGGTATTACCAGTATTGTAAAATCGTCTGTAGAACGCTATCGACCGTTTAATTACGACCCAGCGACAGATGATGAAACGAGACTGGGTAGTACATCCAGAGAGTCGTTTATCTCTGGGCATACTTCTAATGCAGCGGCTTTCGCATTTTTGTCTGCACGGATTATTACGGATATCCATCCAGAATTGAAGAGAAAACACCTCATTTGGATTACTGCTGCAACAATACCGGCAGTGATTGGGTACTTAAGGGTGCGCTCGGGCAGGCATTTTCCTACAGATGTAATAGGAGGATATATTGTGGGTGCAGCGACAGGATACCTTATCCCGAGTCTTCATC
>CAZJTO010000003.1:0-2558 GCA_964548935.1 uncultured Saprospiraceae bacterium | reverse complement strand
ATAGGAGGATATATTGTGGGTGCAGCGACAGGATACCTTATCCCGAGTCTTCATCTTGTTAAGAATGAGCACGTAAATATCAGCACAACTGGAGTCGCAGGTTTGAGGCTATCAGTGAAATTTTAAAGTATGAATGAAGAGAAAATCGAAAAGAAACGACTGAAAATGATGGATAAGGCCATCATGGAAGAGTTGGGAGTTGACAAAGAGGAATTAAAAAAACTAAAAAAGAAGCTATTAAAGGCTGAGGGAAGACCAGAAAGAGGAATAGAAACTTGGTTTAGGCTGGCATCAAAAAATCTCTACACAAGATTACAGATAGTCGATACCAAAGCGAATATTTTAATAACGGCTAATGCCATTATTATATCGATGGTCTTAGGTACCTTATATAGTAAGCTTGAGGAGGATCCACATTTGATTTTTGCTGTCGGTGGATTAGTCATCACAAATGTGATTTCCATCAGTTTTGCAATACTTGCTACAATCCCTAAGTCGTGGACCAGAAGAGATACAACAAGTGATACAGTAGAGATGACCATTGGATCTGCTGACCTCATGACTTTTGAGGATTTTAGCAGCCTGAAACTGAAGGATTATACGAATTCAGTGATGAAAGTTATTTCTGATGGACAAACATTGTATCCAAGCCTAATCAAAGACATTCATGATCTGGGATTAAAGCTTTCTAAAAAGTATAGGCTGATTAGAATTTCTTACTTGGTATTCCTTTATGGTATTATCCTGTCTGTTGCTGGCTTCGCATTTTGTCATATTGTGTTGTCTGACTATTGATTTTGGAATCAGATGTTTGAGTGCAATCTAAGTTGTGCGTTTTTATATGTTCAAAATGGCGCTATATAAGGGAGACTGTGGATAATTGACTATAGCTAAAAACGACTGACGATAAATTTTTTACACAGGGATGAAACCCTGAAAAAATATGAATATGTTAAAAGGACTTTCAATATCCATTCTGATATTCCTTGTTTCATCGAATATATCTAAAGGTCAAAATCTGTCAGAATTGTTCAGGAACTCTGTGAAGTCAGTTGTGACCATATATACTACCGAGTTAAAATTTGCCGCAGATGGTGTTAGTCCTCAGCAGGCCCTCGGTTCTGGAGTAATCATAAGTGATGATGGACTGATCATGACTGCAGCCCACGTAGTAGAAAGTGCTAACTATATTAAAGTCAAGCTACACAATGGCAATACTTATGAGGCTGAAATCATTAGGTCAATACCCAGTGCAGATATTGCATTGATTAATATAAAAGAAGATGTTCCTGCCCTGGTCCATTCAGAAATAAATGAATTATACAATACCGTTAAGACAGGACATCAGGTATATATTATTGGATCACCACTAGGGATAGAGCAGTCTTTGTCATCTGGCTATGTTTCAGGATTTTTGAAACGCAACACCTTGTCCAATGGGAGTATGGCGAAATTCATACAAACCGATGCTTCAATAAATCAAGGAAACAGTGGGGGGCCTATGTTTGATATGCAGGGTAGGATCATCGGAATAGTTAGCTATATACTATCACAAAGCGGGGGATTTGATGGGATCGGTTATGCGGTAGATATACAAACCGCCAAAGAGTTACTATTGGAAGATGATAGTCATTTTTGGTCGGGCTTTGATGGATACTTTTTAGATCAAAACTTGGCACATGTACTCAATGTGCCCCAAAAGGCAGGACTGCTAATCCAACGAGTTAGTGAGGGTTCTTTTGCCGATGATATGGGCTTGATCGGCGGCTATTTTCAGGCTGAAATATTCGATCAAAAAATTTGGTTAGGAGGTGACATCGTATTAGAAATATTAGGTAGTAAATGTGAAGAGCCTCATTCACTGGGTGCAGTAAAGCAAGAAATACAAAACATGAAAAAGGGAGATTCTATCTATCTCAAAGTGCTAAGACAAGGTAAAATCGTTGACTTAATAAAAACCTTATGAAATATTTCTACATCATCATCTCCTTGGTACTGCTTGTGGCTTGTAAGAATAAATCTGAGAATAGTGCTACTATGGTTGAATCAACAGTCTATCCTAAAGTAGGGCAGATAGAACGCATAGATGATAGAATCAATTCTATCATACCAGAACATGCTACTATAGAACGCATTGCTACTGGATTGACTTGGGCAGAGGGGCCACTATGGATAGATTCGAAAAAAATGCTTCTTTGTTCGGATGTGAAGAAGGACAAGATATATAAATGGACTGAAGAAGAAGGCCTTACTGTTTATATAGAACCTTCGGGATTTACAGGAGAAGCTACAGATAGTCGAGAGAAGGGGAGTAATGGCTTGGTGTTAAATCCTGATGGAGAACTGGTCATGTGCCAACATGGCAATAGGCAAATTGCTAAAATGACCGCTTCATTAGATGCGCCGGCATCAGAGTTTATTACGGTGGTTGACAACTACGAGAATAAAAAATTCAATAGTCCTAATGATCTAATCTACGATAGCGAGGGTAATTTGTATTTCACAGATCCGCCCTACGGTCTAAGTGAAGCGATGATGAATGACCCCAAGAAAGAACT
>CAZJTO010000002.1:0-31840 GCA_964548935.1 uncultured Saprospiraceae bacterium | reverse complement strand
TCGAAAAGATCGTCAACAGCAACAATCCAAGGAAGTATTGCAGTATGGCAAAGCTTAATAGAACGAACGCAGAATTTCTATTCACACCATAAATATAACTTATTAGAAAAATTTGAATATGATTGAATTCATGAAACTCGCACTATTGTCCACACTTTTAAAAAAAGCGACTGATCGACATTATGTTTTCGAGGCCTCAGTTGGCTATTAATAAGCGCTTTACATTAGGTTTTTATGATCAAAATCCACTGACTTATTCTACAGAAAATTTACATTTGATAGTATTCAATCAAATAAAATATATCGATGATTAAGTCTCTAGTATTACTTATATCAAGTGTCCTATTCTCCACGGTTATCTATAGTCAAGTCCAGTTTGGGTCAGGGATCGACACCAATTTTGATTCTTTTGGACTCTCTATAAAGGCAAAATATGAGCTCACAACAGAATGGGGTGTACAAGCGGGGTTTAGTTGGTTTCTCAACAATTCTAATCCAAGCAGAGTAGATCTTGATGCCAAATATCTTTTAACAACTACTGGAGATAATGACGATATTGTTATTTCTGGTCTTGGGGGGTTCAATTATTGGAGTTCAGGGGTACCAGGAGCAGGGGGTGAGCTTGGGATAAACATTGGAGGGAATTTTGCGTTCCCGATAAATGATCGGTCCTATTATATTGAGCCGCGACTTACGCTCATTAGTAATGCTGCTTTATTCGTTGGATTCGGTACGTACTTTTGACGCGGTTGGTTAACAACATATAATGCTAGTCGACAACTTTAACATTGCAAACTAACTATGATCAGATTGTTCATCCTATTGCTATTTGTATCTTCAAGTTGTACGCCTAAAAAGCAAAGCGCACCAATGAGTAAAGTAAAATCAAATTTAGATATACAAGGACATCGTGGGTGTCGAGGCCTTATGCCCGAGAACACGCTTCCGGCATTTCAGAAAGCTTTAGAACTCGGAGTGACCACCTTGGAGATGGACTTAGTCATTTCTAAGGATCATCAAGTCGTGGTTTCTCATGAACCTTTCTTTAGAGCAGGAATAGCGATTGATCCTGATGGCAACGAAATATCTGAGCAAGATGAGATATCACATAACATCTATGAATTGGATTATGAGCAAGTGAAGGAATACGTGGTGGGCACACTCCCTGACTCCAATCATATGAATAGAACGGATATCAGCACCTACAAGCCGCTATTTTCAGAAGTGGTCTCCATGACCAAGGAATACTGCAAGAAGCATAATAAAGAGCTACCATACTTCAATATTGAAATCAAGAGTGAAGAAGAACATGACGAAGTCTACCATCCAGATGTTGCCACGTTCACACAGCTGGTAGTTGATGAAGTAAAGAAAGCGGATATTCAGTCTAAAACATGTATTCAATCCTTTGATCTAAGAGCACTACAAAAGACTAAATCCATAGCTCCAAATCTCACTACGGCACTTCTGATTATGAACCGTAAGACCCCAGAGGAAAATGTAGCAGACCTCAAATTCACTCCAGATATTTATAGCTGTTATTTCAAGCTAGTAGATGACCATCTCATCGAGTATAGCTCATCAAAGAATATAAAGGTGATCCCATGGACTGTCAACTCGATTGAAGATATGAGAGCAATGATTGAAATCGGGGTAGATGGCGTGATCTCTGATTATCCAGATTTACTCATAGAAACATACGCTTCTTATGCCACTAATTAGTGGAGATGACTTCATACCTGCTAAGAGATTCAGAAATGGACATTACAATACCTTTATTCCAGCTCTGTTCTATAAAAACCCCGAAGTCCACTTTGACCGAACCAGAATAAAGACTCCCGATGACGACTTCCTGGATGTCGATAGTGCCAAAGTCGATTCTAATAAGGCCATAATTATCTTTCATGGTCTGGAGGGCTCCAGCAAGTCCGGTTATATACTCCACTTCACCGAATACTTCAATCGCCAGGGATATGACGTAATCTGCCCTAATTATCGGGGGTGTAGTGGAGAGATGAATAAACAGTTGCGCATGTATAACAGTGGCACAACTGATGATCTCCATCACATGGTGGTGGAAACAGCCAAGTCATATGATCGTGTAGATATCATAGGCTTTAGTCTGGGTGGCAATCTGATATTGAAGTATCTGGGAGAGCAGGTCTATGAGCTACCCGAAAATTTGGGACGTGGAGTTGCAATCTCGGCGCCTGTTCATCTGCACAACTCTTCTCTCGCACTCTTACGACCGCAAAATTTTGCCTATCAGATTAGGTTTGTCATGTCGCTTTGGTCTAAGGCTATTGCCAAAAAGAAGCAATATCCAAAGGAGGTTAAACTGCCGCTTTGGAAGATGTGGAATCTGTACCGATTTGATGAATATTTTACTGCACCAGTCTATGGATACGCTAATGCCAAAGACTATTATGACAACAATGCCAGCATTCAATTCTTGGATACCTTGGAGCGGCCTGCCTTGTTGATTAACTCATATGATGATCCTTTCTTAGGAGATCTATGCTACCCTACTGATATCGCTGAGCGCAGTGAAAATTTCTATTTGCTTGCGACTCAATATGGTGGTCATGTGGGTTTTGCAAGGGACAGCAAGGATAGAAATTGGTTCAAGGAAAAATCCTTATCCTTCTTGACAGCAAAAGAATTTGCTTAATACGGCTATCAGTTCCGTTAATTAGCGATTTTTGCAAGCTATTAAGAACCATAGTCATCTCACATCATGATCAGAGATTATCAGGATATAGAAAAGAAGTGGAAACAGTATTGGCAAGACAATAACATTTACAAGGTAGACTTGGATACATCCAAGCCTAAATACTATGTACTTGATATGTTTCCATATCCATCTGGCGCAGGCCTACACGTGGGACATCCACTAGGATATATTGCTTCAGATATCTTCTCACGGCACAAGCGCATGTCGGGATATAATGTGCTGCATCCCATGGGCTTTGATGCCTTTGGATTGCCTGCCGAGGAGTACGCTCTACAGACAGGTATCCATCCAGCGGTATCTACTGCTGAGAACATGAGTCGGTATAGAGAGCAGCTGAGTAACTTGGGATTTTCATATGACTGGAGTCGTGAGCTATATACCTGTGATCCCAAGTATTACAAATGGACACAATGGATATTCACGCAGCTATTCGAGCACTATTATGATATAGCAGCGGATCAAGCTAAGCCGATAAGTGAGTTGATATCACAATTAGAAACAAGCGGAAATCACGGAATACAGGCGGCGCACAGTTGTGAAGAAACTTTCAGTGCGGATGAGTGGAATGCATATAGTAAAGTCCAACAAGAGAACATCTTGATGTGCTACCGTCTCGCATACCGCAAAGTAGGATATGTCAATTGGTGCGAGGCCTTAGGAACGGTCCTCGCAAATGACCAAGTCAAGGATGGCATTTCTGAGCGTGGTGGTCATCCCGTTGTCCAGAAAGCCATGACTCAATGGTATCTCCGCATTACCGCTTATGCAGACCGCCTATTGAGTGGATTGGAAAACATAGATTGGTCGCATTCACTCAAGACTATCCAGCGCAACTGGATCGGTCGATCTGAGGGGTGCAGTGTGTTTTTTGACATTAAGGACAGTGAGGAGCAGATCGAGATATTTACGACTCGTGCGGACACCATCTTTGGAGCAACGTATATGGTATTGGCACCAGAACACGACTATGTCAAGCAGATTACCACGGCAGCTCAACAACAAGAGATTGACGATTATGTAGCCTACGTAAAAGCCAAAAGTGAAGTTGAACGTATGGCAGAAAAGTCCGTCACTGGTGCATTCACCGGTGCATATGCCATTAATCCCCTGAACGGGAAAGAAGTGCCGATCTGGATAGGAGAATATGTCCTTAAGGATTATGGTACTGGCGCTATCATGGCTGTACCAAGTGATGACGATAGAGACAAGGCTTTTGCCGAAAAGTTTGGCTTAGAGATTATCGATGTTGTGGATAAAAGTAAATACCCGGGTGCCACACTAAAAGATAAGATCGGCGTCATCATCAATAGTGATTTCCTCAATGGGATGGAAGTGAAGGATGCAATCCAAGCGGCTCATCAAAAAATCGAAGAGATCGGACGAGGCAAGGCTGTCGCGAATTATAAACTTAGAGATGCTAACTTCAGTAGGCAGCGTTACTGGGGTGAACCCTTTCCTATCGTATACGACAGTGATGATATTGCAGCCTCTGTTGCACTGGACAAGCTACCTGTAGAATTACCTGACACCAGTGATTTTAAACCGGGTAAAGGGGGGCAATCTCCATTGGCGCGCATCACCGATTGGGCCAAGCCCACAGCAGACATTTCAAGAGAGACGGATACCATGCCTGCAGTAGCAGGGTCTTCTTGGTACTTCCTCCGATATATGGATCCTCATAATGATGAGGCATTCGCATCTCAAGAGTCAATCAACTACTGGGAGTCGGTAGACCTGTACATTGGTGGATCTGAACATGCCGTAGCACACCTCATGTATGCTCGATTTTGGCATAAATTCCTCTACGACAAGGGCTTAGTCCCTACCGACGAACCCTTTAAAAAATTGATCAACCAAGGGATGATTCAAGGTGTCATCGAGCACATCTTGGTTAAAAAAGATGAAGATAAAACCGAATTCTATTGTGCAGGCTTGGTGTCACCGGAAGACATGGACGAATACACCAAGTTGTATGTGCACATCGACTTTGTCTCAGACTATGAAGCGGCCTCTACAACCTATCTGGATCTCGATGGCCTGAAGAAATACTTCTCATGGCGCAACTTTGAATCCGCCGATGTATATCACTCCACTGGCGTACTCAAATTGATCAAAGACGGTGATCAAGTGATCGTAGAAAATGCACCCGATGTACTCAAGCTATGTATGGTGTCTGAAATAGGCAAGATGTCCAAGTCTCGATATAATGTCATCAACCCAGATGAGGTAACCGCTCGATATGGTACAGACTGTTTCAGAATGTACGAGATGTTTCTTGGCCCAATAGAGCAATCTAAGCCGTGGGACATCCAAGGCATCGATGGAGTCAGCAAGTTTTTGAAGAAATTTATCGGACTCTATTATACCGACGAGCAACTTGCGATATCTGAGGAGAAGCCTACTGCTGAAGAGCATAAGGTATTTCACACTTGCATCAAGAAAGTCAATGCTGATATTGCCAACTTCTCATTTAATACGGCAGTCAGTAGCATGATGGTATGTGTCAACGAACTAAGAAAGTCAAAGTGCAATAAACGTGAAATCTTAGGTCAATTTACGAGATTGATTGCACCATTTGCGCCATTCTTGAGTGAAGAACTCTGGTCTCTGTTGGGTCATACAAGTTCTGTACATCTGAGCACTTACCCTACTCATGATGAGCAATACTTAGTAGAGGACACGATCTCTTATCCGATATGTATCAATGGTAAGAAGCGCGGTCTTGAGTCATTCAGTGCAGATGCCTCTCGTGAAGACATTATGGAGCAGGTCAAAGGCCTTGAGTATGTAGATAAATGGCTTGAGGGCAAACCAATCAAGAAGGTAATCGTCGTACCTAATCGAATGGTGAACATAGTAGTATGATTTGACTAATATTGAGTATATAATTCTCGAAATATAGTTCTATCCAATTTTTGCTTAGGTAAGTTGAGTTTGCTGGTTGATCCATTTTCGATTAGTGATTACACTTTGATAGACCAAAAAATATGCAACAACCAACTACACTATCCTCTATTGTCATCTGTCTAATACTATTAGGCTCATCATTATATTTAGAAGGGCAAACTGTTGAACAAACTGGTAATGATTACTTCATTAAAACATGGAAAACTCTAAATAAAAGAGATACTGATCTGGCCCGGAGATTAGCGGACTCAACACGCTATTTATATGAACAAGAGGGTAATGCCTATGGCATAGAGCGTTGTAACCTACTGTATGGAGGTATAGCGAAAACCGAGGGAAACTATAGGCGTTCGGATAGCTTGAATAATGTTTTTCTCATTGCAGCCCAGAAAGAGCAAAACACATCTGATCTAGCTTCGGTCTATTTTCAACTTGGAATTGTAAATGAAGCACTTGGAAAACTCGACAAGGCCATAGATATGCAATTTCGTTCAATTGAGTATTACCATATGATCAATGATACCGTGTCTACTACTTCTGGCTTGAATAATCTTGGATCTCTCTATCGAAAATTAAAACAATATGACCTTTCTGAGGAGAACTATCTAAGAGCACTTGCCATCAATAAGAAAATTGAAGATCTCGATGGTCAGGCAACCAACTATGTTAATTTGGGGAATTTGTATTCAGAGCAAGGATTGTTTGATCAGGGAATTGAGAACTATGAGAAAGCCGTCTATTTAGATTCGTTGACAAATTTTCAGTGGGGTCTGGCATATGATTATGAAAACATAGGCAAGATGCATTCTTTACAGAAGAACTATCTACTTGCCGAAGAACCGTTATTAAAATCACTGGAAATTAGAGAGACATTAACAGGGAAACATGAACTGGCCCTAAGTAATCTAGTGTTGGGTCAGTTATACACTGATATTGACCAATTAAAAAAGGCCGAGCAGTACCTCCTTGATGCAGAATCTTATGCAGACCAAAGTGAAGCACTGGAGACGAAACGAGATATCCTAAGGGCCTGGTCCGCATTAAAAGAGAAAGAAGGTTCCACCGCCTCTTCCTTAGAGTACTACAAGCAATATGATGAATTAGCCGATAGCATACTCAACTCCAACACATCAAATGAGATTGCTCGGCTCAATGTATCATTTGAGACCGAACGCAAAGAGCAAGAGATAAAACTTCTTAATGTTCAGAACTTACTTTCAGAAAACAAACTTAAAAACTCAAGGGCTACCAGTTCTATACTTGCGTTATTCCTAGGGCTATTTGGTGTGATGGCGTTTATGATATGGCGACAATACAAAAGCTCACTTGCCAAGAATAAGATCATTTCTAAAGCTTTATCCGAGAAAGAGATTCTCCTAAAAGAAATACATCACCGAGTAAAAAATAATCTCCAATTCATCTCCTCCTTACTCGGTCTTCAAACGGAGCATGTTGAAGACGAGGCGGCCTTAGGTGCACTACAAGAAGGACAAGATCGGGTACAGTCCATGGCACTCATTCATCAGAATTTATATCAAGAAGAAAACCTTACAGGTGTTAATGTCAAGGGTTATTTCATAAAGCTAATTCATGGCTTAATGGATTCTTATAATATACAAGATGACCAGATTCAGCTTGATTTAGACATCGAGGATCTAAATCTTGATGTAGATACTGTTATTCCCATAGGTCTTATTCTTAATGAGCTTATTACTAATAGCCTAAAATATGCCTTTCCTAATATGGACCAAGGCACCATTACAATCAAGCTCTATGAACAAGAAAAGATCTTACAACTGAATGTTAAAGACAATGGAGTTGGATTTGGAGACGACCAGAAGGATAAACTCGGTAGCTCCTTTGGCTATAGATTAATAGAGGCTTTTGTTGGGCAGCTTCAAGCAAACCTTGCTGTGGATGGCAGCTCTGGGACTGAAGTGGCCTTAGCTATCCGCAACTATCACAAAGTATAAGGCTAGCGCATGCTAAGACTACATGACCTTCATAGGATGATAACTTGTCACACTGGTCGACTGAACTTCCGATAGGGACAAGGTCATTGACTTGAGCTTCTGATCCGCAAACAGTCCCATCTGATCTGTGTAGTGAGGGCTATCTGGTTCGGCAGATGATCCGTACGCATTAATAGTCTCAATAATAGGTAGCTCACCTGACTTGAACCTGACCATCTGAATGTATGATTCTCCAGCAACAACCCGGTACGTACCATCGTCCTGTTTCTTGCCATACATCGCCGCCAATACATCTGTCCCACCTTGCACGGGCAGACTGACAGATCCTCGTGTATGACGCATCAACTCGGATAGTTCAGGAGACAATTTGCCAAACTTACCCATCAATTCATCTCGGGCTAAGGTCAACCCAGCGATAACGTCAGATTCAATAATTACTCCGCCAGAGATATATCGATCTTCAGCCTTGAGCTTTTCATTGATATGATATAGGGTTAAGAGAAAGAGGGCGGCCGTAGTATTGTCAGAGTCGCATCTGCGATTCCAACTGTTCAACTGATTAATCGCTGCAGCATGTTGCGGATACTCATCAGGTGACAAGGACAAGATCATCTCCAGATTAGATACATGAGTAGACTGAAGCTCTTGCGGATATTGTACGTCATACTTAATTGTCTTGAAGTCATCATAGCTGAGTGAATCATAGTTTTCAATCAACTCCATAAATCTCATAGACCGATTATTTTGAAGATCCGGTGCTTGATATCCATTTACTCGATCATCTTCATCATAGATCGGATTGTCTGTACTTCCTGTACTTGAGTAAGGGGTATTGTTGGTGTTGAACACATATCCCGAACTTGGATTGATGACTTGAGGGTTCTCACTGATCGGATGAAGCTCCTTAGGCCATAGTGTCTGTTTGGTATTGCCAGGCAATACCCCACCCCAATCATAACGCTCATCTCTGACCCTAAAGGTGCCGTTGCTGATGTACATGATATTATGATCTCGATCCGCATATACGATGTTAGTACAGGGGATGTCTTGACGTGCTAATGCAGATTGAAATTCATCCAGTGAAGTAGCTCGACCCATATGATACCATTGCTCCACAGCTCCCACTGCTTCATGTGCGGCAAAACTCCATGCAAAGGTGCCATGATCGGTGATAAATGCTGGACCATAAATGGAATTGTATTTCGTTCTTTTAATAGGAATACTGAGTGGGCCAGCAAGCTTCATCCATGCCCATACACTCTCTTTCTCCAGTGTATACCACTCTCCATCAACTTGATACTTCATCTTGTTTTCTGGATCAACATCGAGCTGATAGACATCAGAAAAGTCTGCATGATTGACGGTATGGGCCCAAGCTAAATATTCATTGGTACCATGAAAGATCGTCGCCCCGCCAGGGAACGTACCCCCTATTATATTCTGTCCCTCATCAGAGATCAGGTGGGCCTCATACCACGAATACCATCCCTCGAGGGGTTGGTGTGAATTAATGGCTAAGAAGGTCTCATCCCCAACTGTCTTACTATTGGAGATGGCAATGGCGTTGGAGCCAGTCGGCAAGTCTGACTTCAGGTCTTTAATGACGTCACCATTTAAGATTCGCTCGAGATCTCGACCAGCGCCTGAGATCTCCACTAATCCTAGCATATAGCCAGCGACTATATCAGCGGGGCCAACTGGAAACAAGTCTTCATTATATACTTCCTCAGGATATGCGGCAGCAAAGGCATTTATTCCGTCCGCATAAGCTGATATCACTTTGATCATCTTAGGACTCAGCTCAGACTGATAGCGCTCCTGTGCGACCCGCATGATATCCATAAACTGGATTCCGAAATCAGCGATGAGTCCATCTTTACCAATATGTTCGCCGTACTTGCCATTGAGGGCGAGCATCTGTTCTTGGATGGTATTAAAATCGTCCTCCGCTGTTGCCCAAGCAAGACCATAGGCCACTTGTTCATCTCTCGGCGCATGTATATGAGGCACGCCCCAGGAGTCTCGATAGATGGTAATGTCTTCATAGGGGATCAGGTCTATCTGGTCTTGACAAGAGAAAAGGCAGATGATGAAGCATATCAGAACAATGATTCCTTTGTTCATAAATCACATGTATAATTAGAAAATCTCCTACACCACGCTACCACTTTCTAAATATACCTAAACTTAATGCAGGCGAGGCAGCAACCGAATCGGCATTGAAACCGCCTCCAAGTGAAATAAAGGCTCCAAAGTCTTTATAGATTTCTTTAACAAAGAACTTGATGATGTATCCAGTATACTCTTGAAAACTGGTAAAAAGCCCAGTTTCGATATTAGCTGGAGAGTCGACACTACGATTCCCGTTGTTGATACTCTCGAGCCTACTCACATTGAGGATAAATGTAACCTTGTCATTTAGCGCTTTACCAGCTTCAACACCATAGTTGAGAAAGTCATTGTGTTCGTCAGATCTGAATCCATAGCCAAAAAATCCATAGTAGAACCAGTCTTCTCCACTCTTACCAGCAGATGCCGCAGGTTGTATGGTCCATGCATCAACTCCGGTTGAGAGACCAGATACGTCATTGCGAGTACTTGTAGGAATATCTACTCTTGGATTAAGCGCAAACTTCCAAGCGCCTTTACCAACAGAATATTTAGTTGAAAAACTAATATTTCCTAGACTTGACAACCTGTCTGCGGGCAGTGATGGGACAAGATCAACTGACGATGGATCTCCTGTAGACACCAATATCAATGGTACTGTAGCTGAAAAAGTAAGATGATCTGTTACTCCAACCTCCGCAAATGGTGCCAGAATAGTTTCGGAAATAAATCGCTCAGTCTGGCGAAGCCCTTCCGAGCCGCCAAAAACACCCGCATAGGTCGGAATCGTATTGAATAATATCTGACCGTATCCTTTGCCTTTCCCCTGTGCCCAGGGACTCTGGGCCGTAAGTGGAATTACCATTGCTGCAAGAATGATGACACAAGATATCTTATAGGTGTACATGCTCATTTTAGGTATTTGGGATGGTGTTATGTTCAATATCGGAATCTCCTATTAACTATGAGATTATAATCTAAAAGGTTGTGTGAGCTTGTTGAAGAGCTGAAAGAAGATTTATAATCTAATAAGGATGGATGACTTTGCACTATTCGTAAGTACTAGTCCGACTAATACTCGATAGAAATAGCCTACCTACTTGAGTATCTTAAATGTAGTACGCCTATTGATCTGGTGTTCATCCTCAGAGCACTCATCGCATATTTGGCAATCGATCTCTGGAAGAGACTCCCCGTACCCCACTGAACTGAGCTGATTTGCCCCAACAGCTGTCTGTCCGTCTATATATTCAACAGCGGCTTGAGCTCTACGTTGAGACAATTGTTGATTGTAATCACCATCTCCACGGCAATCCGTATGTGAACTGAGTTGGATGTTTAGTGCAGGGTTGTCTTGTAAGATTTTGACGAGATAATCGAGTGATGGTTTTGCGTCATCACGAATGAAGGATTCATTGAAGTCATAATAGATGTTTTCTAAAACGATCTCTACGCCTTCAAATATTTTCTCAATCTCGATGTCAAGATTAAATACCTGACCATCATCTAAGTCCGTCCAAGCCTCTGTAATGCGATACTCTACCCCCTTATTGAGGTAGCCTTCCTTGCCCGCAAGAAAAGTATATACCGAGCCCGTATCTATAGGTAGCAAGATCTGTCCTGACTCATTGGATCGGAAGATGTCATTGCGCTCCTCAGAGGAAAACTTGATAGAAGCCTCAGACACCACTCTATCCCCCACCACGAAGCTGTTGGGATTGTTAGCAGCTGCAAATAGCTTTTCCTTTATGGTGACTTGTAAGAAGAAAGTCTTATCGATATCTACCTCGGCAACCTCCACAATTGTATCTTTTTGCGCTTCCTCAAGCTCATAATCCCTGGCTGTCTTATGTCTGACTCCAACATAGATATCATCACCTCCTATAAGACTGCGAGTAGTCGTAAAGTAAACCTTAGCCTTCACATCATATTCGAGAGAGGACTTAGGAGCTATTATGTATGAATAGTCGTCCTCTGCGCTATTAAAAGGCTTACCAATATTGACTGGATTCGTCCAGCTATTATCAGGGTTCAGTGTTGTCTTAAATATGTCCAGGCCACCCAGTCCAGGTAGATAGTCAGAAGAATAAAACAAGGTGTCGTTCTGCCACGTTGGAAACCGTTCGTTGCCAATCGAATTTAAATATGGTGGCATCAATTCCGGTGGACTCCACTCTCCATCTTGTTGGATGAATGAATAGTATAAGTCTCGAGAGCCAAACCCTACAGGGTCATCTGATGTAAAGAGTAATATTGAGTCATTCTTGATCAGTACAGCATCGCCATAGTTTACGCCAGGCTTGTGCGTGATAGCCTCTTCTGCCTCTTGCCATCTATCGCCATCTTTTTGCGACTTCATAATTTTGCAGAAGTGATCACCAGAATCACTAAAACATCTCGTGAAATAAGCAATATCACGAGTCTTATTGAAAGTCATAACCCCTTCGTTGTGGTCCGTACTAATCGGATCATCTATCTTAGTTAATACGGCATCAATCAAATCGTAGCTGTAGATGTTGGCAAATCCATTACCTGTCCAGGCATAGACATCTGACCGATCATCTTCTAAGCGATCTGAGGTAAAATAAAGCGTCTCCTGATCAAAGAGAACGGGTGCATATTCGGCATAGTTGCTGTTAATCTCGAGTGGTGCAACAACATATGAGTCATCGGCAAAGCTAGCCAGCCGGTCTTTGGCTATCGTACATTTTTCTATTTCCTTGCGGAGCTCAACAGAGCGATCGGGAAGGATACGTACGAGTCTTCTAAAACTAAGTATCGCATCGTCATAACGTTCATTCTTCTTGAGCATATAGGCCATCTCATAGAACGCCTCGGGACCATAATCATGCTTGGCAGACTCGATGTACCACTTCAGGCTGTTCTCAGAGTCATTAAGGTTTTTATAGGATTCACCCAATAGATAGCTTAGCTCAGCATAGGCTGGGTCTTCTGGGTCTAAGGACGCAGCCTCATTTTCTAAAAACGGTATGGCAACTGCATACTGCTTAAGATCAAAGGCCGTCCTCCCATCTCTTACCTGTTTGGTAGCAAGACATGAGGTCATGACCACACATAAAAAAAGACCAATCCCTTGCGCGACCTTCATGTATAATTATAGTTGTAAACTAAATTAACGGATCGATCAAGAAATTGATCTTTTAATCTGTATTATTCTTCCTAATCCTATTTAGTAACCTCTGAGGATCTAGAGAAATGTTTCTTAGAACTGCCTGATCTTTTCTTGATTTTCAACTCGTCAGACAAGTCTCTTACGATAGGTGTAGCCACGAATATTGATGAGTATGTACCCACAAGGACTCCGATTACAAGCGCAAAAGCAAAACCCTTTACACTGCTACCTCCAAAGATCAAGAGGATCAACATCACAAACAATGTCGTTAATGAGGTAATAATCGTTCTACTGAACGTACTATTGATCGCAAGGTTGATCACCTCATCTGTACTCTTATTACTGTATACTCCAAGGTACTCCCTGATCCTATCAAACACGACCACGGTATCGTTAATCGAGTATCCGATCACCGTAAGCAAGGCTGCGATAAACGCTTGATCAATCGTCAAGGATATCGGTAGAATTCCCCAGAAAATAGAGAACAAGCCAAGCACCACTAATGAATCGTGGAATAATGCGCCAACGGCACCCATTGAGAACTGCCACTTAGAGAACCGTATGAAGATGTACAAGAAGATCGCTAATAGTGCGAATATCCCTGCATAAAGTGAATTCTTAGTAATATCATCTGCAATGGTAGGTCCTACCTTACTGGATGAAGTAATATGTGTAGCCCCCACTGTATCTGACGACTTAAAGGCCGCCAAGCTCACATCGTTACTCTGCAACTGGTTTACCCCTGCGTGTAACGCCTGTATTACCAGCTCTGGAGCATCTTGTTCAGTGTTATCAATAAGGTATGAGGTAACAATCTGGAATGTGTTCGTACCGTCTAAAGACTTCACTACTGTATTGCCATCAAAGACCTGATCAAATGTATTTCTTAAGTCTTCTGCATTAACATCTTCTGAAAAGGCTACATTGTATGAGTACCCACCTCTAAAGTCAACGCCTAAATCAAATCCTCTCACGGCCATCGATATAATACCGGCGGTGATAATCACACCTGAAATAACGTATGCATATTTCCTCTTGCCAATCCAATCGATATTGAGATTAGAGAATAAATCTTTAGACCATCCTGTCCAGAATGTAAGGTTGTTTCCTTTGCTCTGTGTCCACCAGTCGATCATCAACTTACCCAATAAGACGGCAGTAAATAATGAGGATAACACACCGATGATTAACACCACAGCAAATCCTTTTACTGGACCTAATCCGAAGAAGGCCAAGATGATCGCTACTAGAATTGTAGTTACGTTGGCATCTATAATCGCCGAATATGAATTTTTGAATCCATCGGATATAGCTGTTAGCAAGGACTTCCCGATTCGGAGTTCTTCACGGACACGCTCGTAAATGATCACATTAGCATCCACCGCCATACCGATTGTCAATACGATACCAGCTATCCCGGGCACAGTGAGTACCGTACCAAATGACGCCAAAGCACCGAATATGAAAAATAGATTGGCAATCAATGCTATGATCGATATGATACCAGCCCCTCCATAATAGAGCAACATGAATAAGAGTACCAATCCTAAACCAGCGGCCAAGGAGAAGAAACTCTTCTGTATGTTAGCTGCCCCCAATGAAGGTCCTACTGTGTTTTCTTGTATGCTTTGTACGTTAGCGGGTAGCTTTCCAACCTCTAAGATCGACGCTAAATCACTCGCCTCTGCAACTGTAAAGCTACCAGATATTGAAGTAGCCCCACCTGTAATAGGTCCATTAACTCTTGGCGCAGACACCACTTCGTTATCCAGAGCAATTGCGATCTGCCGATTGCCATCTCTTGCCGCTTCTGTCGTCATACCAGCCCAGATGCCTGCACCTTCAGTATTCATAGATAGTGAAACTTCTATTTGACCCGTTTGAGGATTAGGTGATTGAGACGCTGCAACAACAACATCCCCTTCCATTGGTGCTTCTGTCGAACCAGGTCGCGACTTCACTAAGTATAATTGATGATTATCAGTATAGCTGCCATCTACCTGAGATGGTTTAGCACTTATGATAAACTTGGAGTTTCTCGGAAACAATGCTCTTACATCATCACGATTCAATAAGGCTAAGACTTCTTCTGTCTGATTCCGATTGACAAAACCCATCTCAGCGACTTGCGCAGCTGCTGAATTCAATTGGAGCATTTTCAATAAAGGTCCTTGATTCCCAAGTGGATCATTTATTTCAACGATTTGTTCAGTAGAGTCGATGATATTACCCAATTCATCATAATTAGGTACCATAGTCGTATCAAACTTAGGCCCACTATTCTCGAGACCTAAACTCGTCCGCAGCAATTCATCTGCCTGAAAGAATGCTCCATTGATCCCTGGATCATTAGTTCTGAATACATCCCAAAACTCAAGCTTAGCACTGGCCTGAAGGAACTCTCTTGCTCTCTCAGGGTTGTCAATACCCGGTAGTTCTACTAAAATTATATCTCGAGAATCATCAAGGGTGATATTAGGTTGAACCACACCCATCTTATCGATACGTTGCTTGAGCCTATTAAAAGTCAATGAGACCACATCTTTAGAGACATCTCTTAAAATCCTGATCACCTCTCCATCACTACTTTGCGTATTGAGCCCTGCCTCTCGGAGCGATGCGTTACTGATAAAGAACCGTCCAAGCTTTTTATCGCCCGCCACTTTCTGCCATTCGGAGCCCAACAAGCCTACGAAATCACTTTGTGAGTTTCTCAAGGCTTTCTCTGCGTTGTCTAAGGCAAGGTTAAATGTTGGATCTTGACTTTCATTCGCTAAATCCGAAACTAATTTCTTAGTATCTACCTGTAGTACAACGGACATTCCCCCTTTGAGGTCGAGCCCAAGAGCTAACTGCTTTTTCTTCAGGTCATTATAAGTAAAATCACTCAACCATGGTATTGAGAATATCGTTTCACTCGACATTGAATCGAGATGCTCAGAGACTAATGCCCGTTGCTTGGCGATTTTCTCAATGCCATCAGGCATATGACTCACCTTAGATTGAGCGATTTTTTCGGCCTTATTCTCTACTCTATTAGTCGGGATTATATAGGCAACCTGTAACAAGCTCAATAATATCAGTACAACTAATAGGAGCTTGACAAAACCTTTACCTTGCATTTACGTTCATTTAAGTCTTCAAAAAGATGCGCAAATATAGTTCTTTTATCTGCTTAAAATCTCGCAAGACAATAAATTAGGAAAATTCCTAATGTGTGTTGGTCCTCGGACTATTTGCCATTTAGAGCCCAGTCATAATCTACATATGATATGGATGCTCCCGAATCGAGCTTTTGAGTGCTGTATTTATTTATAAAAGCTGTTAAATTTCCAAAATCAGAAGCATACCATTCAAATATCTTGGACAGTGATGCACTGCCAGCAGAAATCTGATTAGCTGCGGTGTTGTTTACAAACTGTTTTGTCAATTTCTCTAAGGTACTATTGACGTTTGCCTCCGTCATAGCGCCATTGTTTAGCTTAGGGCACGATTTAGCCGCACAATTCACGGCAAAGTGGATACGCGCATCATTAAACTCTGGTCTGATGATAGAGTGTTCGATATCATTGAGCGAATACTTCTTGCCTGCAAGCGTGATTCTCTTCACATCCCATGGTTTGCCACCATCCAGATTTGTAATAGACGATGTAGGATAATTGGATAGAATCAAGTCTATCGTGTTAGCGTTGTACACATTAATCCAATAAGCCAATGACTCATTGCGTGACCATGATTTGTCAGGGGTTTTTTGAGATACTAAGGCCAAGTAGTCATTGAGCTCTCCTCTTACGCCGTTGATACCAGCATAATTAACTACCCCAGAACTGCTGACATACTTCTTAAGCAGTTTGTCAAACTTAGAGTGATCTACTCCTGCTACGGGCATAGCCTTTTTTTCTGCAACAGGCATCGCTTCTTTCTTATCTTCCATCACCTCTTTAGCGACAACAGGGGTTACAGCAGTCGTAGTGGTAGCAATAGCAGTAGCTGTAGAGGCAACAGTCTCTGTCACTTCCTCCTTAGCCATTGGCACTTCTTTGTCAGACATGTCAGCTTTGTCTTCCATATCAGCTTTAGCACTCGCTAACTTATCACTCATTTTATCCATTTCTGGCACCTTATCGCCCATGTCATCAACTTTAGATGCCATAGCCTCCTTGACATCTCCCATCTTATCTTTAGCCATTTCGACCTTTTCTTCCATTCCGGACTTGAGCCCAGCAACGGCTTCAGAAGCGGGTGCTACCTGTTCTGCACTGCTTTCATGTGCAATCTGAGTTGACGAGTTTGATTTTGAAGTATTTGTGGTTTTTGCTGCGGCGCTATTTGTCTTTGCATCGCAAGCAGCCAACATGAAAAGTGAAAATAATATGATGAAATATTTCATGAGTGTTTGATTTTAAATCCAAACACGATATCTCTCAAATTGTTATCTCATCATATGTTAAGAATTCCCAAAAGGCCTATCCTAAGGATCTGTAAATTGTAATCTATATGGAAATGCCTTGACTGAATTAAAGAGATTACACCTCTTCTTCTTCTACCGGTGGTTCTACTAATATGATAGGATTCAACATCGGAAGGGAAATCCATTTCTTCTCTTGTGAGCTTATCGAACCAAATCGCAAAAACCCTCCTGAGGCTTTAGCGATGTGCTCAGCGAATGTAACAAAGCTCTTATAAAGGGCATAAGCTGTGGCATTATCAAGGCTTGCCAAGATCTTATTAAGCTTCGCCAGTTTGTCAGAGATGAGCATCTCCCGCTGAGATAATTCTTGCGGCAACTCTTTCAATGCCAATTCAAAGTCTTCCGAAAATGAAGCATCTACTTCTGCATAAAATCCGTTGAGGCTCTCTGTCGCATCCGCAAAGGATCTGATCTTAGTGAGCTTCTCAGCCCAATTGAGTTCCTGATGGTCTATCTCCCCATCTGCTCCTGCTACCAAAATCGTGATTAGCGAGGGTGCTGATTTGAGTTGATCAGATTGAGTTTGTGATAAGTTGCTAAAAAGAGTTGACATCAATTAAGATTTTGATCTTTGAGGTCGCAAAAGTATTAAAAGGCTCTACTTATGTAAATAGAATACCTGTTATTTTTAGTGCACTAAAAAATTTAACTGATACAGTAATTCTTCGCTGATTACGATCAGTGTGTATTATGTAAAGTCCTCTTCAAATTTGAACTATCAGTGCGTTAGCTGTTTTATCATGTTATGTCTAAACTTCATTTATTTATTTCCGAGAAGGTTCAAGGTGAGTTCATCCTTAAGGATCTTAATTTAATGATTGTCTTTCAAGTCAATTGCCCAGGCTGTATTGCCAGTGCCCTGCCTCTTATTCAGAACCTCTATGAGAATTCTTCTGATGAAATAGGTATAGTTGGCCTGTCAACAGCATTCCAATATTACAATTACAACAATATAGAGCACACTCGACGACTGCTAGATGATGGTTACTTAGTAGATCATTCGCTATCCTTCATGAAGCAGCATGGGCATGATACGCTACCGTATAAAATCACCTTCCCGATCTTGATGGATGCTAAGATGCAGCCTGAACAGGTCGAGGAAGTTGCTCAAGCCATTTTAGCACAGCATGAGGCGTATGACGAACTATCTGACTCTGAAAAAGAAGCAGCTGCCATTAGAATCATGAGCCAACTTAAGAAGCAATCAGATTTGTATATAACATTTACGGTCAATCAGTTCAGAGGATCTCCATCGTTTGTTCTATTCAACAAGGATTATGAGATCATGGAGCGTTGGTTCGGTCATACCTCCAAAGAAGACATAGAGCAGCGTCTCGCACGGCATAGTGCTCATTAATATCACCAAAGGATCACAAAGATTCTATATCAAAACATACTGCAGGGAAAACAGCAGGACGAGCAAGATCAAGACAGGGTTGACTTTCTGCCATTGACCCATAACAACAGATATAAAGACATGTAGGATCAACCCAATGGCAATGCCATTAGCAATGCTATACGTGAACGGCATCATGACGATCATGGCGATAGCAGGAATAGCGATCTGCATATCATGAAGGTCTATCTTCTTTAACCCGTCCATCATAAGGATGCCCACCATTACTAAGATCGGAGATGTCGCAGCCACTGGCACGACTCCAGCTATCGGCGCTAAAAATATCGCCATTAGAAATAACACCCCAGTAGTAACAGCTGTCAATCCCGTACGCCCACCTGCTACAACACCTGCCCCACTCTCTATATATGTGGTTACCGAAGAGGTGCCCAATAGCGCTCCACAAGTAGTCGCAGTTGCATCTGCCAACAGAGCACGATCCATCTGAGGCAGATTGCCATCATTATCTAGTAGTCCTCCTTTGTTGGCTGTACCTATGAGCGTACCCAGTGTATCTAGTAAATCAACCATAGTAAAGCTAATGATCACAACGACCACAGAAACAATAGAATGCTCAGCAGAAAACAAAGAACTGATATCTAACTGAAACAAGGTATCCGATAAGGTAATCTCCCCAATATCATAAGTATCTGGTATCTGTGTAACACCGAGCGGGACACCGATTATCGTAGTTAATACTACTGACCAGATCATCGCCGCCGGTATACGACGTACCATTAGAGCCGCTAATATGAGAAACCCAATTAGCGCCAACAATACCGACGAATTAGCCAGTGAACCCAACTGTAGAACTTGAGGACCAGCATCATTGACGGCGTTTATGAGGGAGGCTTTGTCCATGGTCTCCATATCATTAATCACATTGATTATTGGGCCCTGATTGATGTCAATGATCTGTGCATTATTCAGACCTATCAGCGCAATGAATAGACCTATACCAGGTGCTATAGAAAACTTAATAAATGAAGGAATCGCCTTAATGATGTAACCACGAATACCTGTGATGGTTAATATCAAAAATAAGACCCCTGATAAGAATACCACTGCAAGCGCTTCTTGCCAGCTATAACCAAGACCGAAGACAACTGTAAACGTAAAAAAGGCAATCAAACCCATACCTGGCGCTTGAGCGAATGGCAGCCGAGCCACCAAACCCATCATAAGTGTACCGATTGCGGCAGCAACACAAGTAGCCACAAAAACCGAGGAGTAACTCATCCCTGTTTGAGACAGGATGGACGGATTGACAAATATGATATACGACATCGTCAAGAATGTCGTCAGTCCGGCTGTCAGTTCTTTTGAGATCGTACTGCCAGATTGAGATATCTGAAAAAAACGCTCCATGTTGCGAACATAGGAAAAAGCACCTTTTATCAATTACGAAATGATGCAATTGTACACTCGGGAAGTAAGTGCTTTTAAGTTTGATCTACTAAAAGCGGGGAGTATCCTATAAAAAATAGATTTTTACAACTCTAAGACCTCATTGGTTATGATGTCTAATTACGTTCTCGATAGACCAGCATGATCTATATCAAACATCTACTTTACTTAGTTTTCATCAGCCTCATCAGCATCTCATGCTCGAGCTACAAGAGTCAGAATGACTATCTCTCACATAGAAACAAATTGATTTATAAACACGAAAAACAATCCTTTTCACATGATGTAACGCTTAGCGTTCAGGAGAATCATCTCAACGATCTAATGTCCAACATGCAACTGGAAGCACTAGCCCGTTATCGAGAGACTCATTACTTCCCACCTGCACGAAACTTTTATGGATCAAAGGAACATGTTGAATCGACCAAACTATTTAAACTTCTCACGTCCATGCCAAAAGGTGGCGCCTTGCACATCCACACCTCAGCAATGGGCAATCTCGATTGGATCATAGACCGTGCGATCTCCACACCTGACATGTATGTCTATTGGTCAGAGGACATACCAGAGGATAAGGGAATATTACATGCTTACAATGAACAAGCAGTCCCACCTGGCTATGTATCAGCGGACAAACTATTGGGAGATGATGACAATCGCTCCGAGTTTAAGCGCTACTTCCTTTTTGACCAGTCTGTGGATCGTGATTCGGTGGATATATGGGGACGCTTCGAGGGAGTCTTTAAGCGCATAGATGGTTTTGTCAACTACGAAGACATATTTGAAGATTACCTCGTGCATGGGTTCACGCTATTAGCAGATGATGGTGTTCAACACGTAGAACTTAGAATGCCATTCACAAACTTGTTGTACTCAACGAGACATGAAGATCGGCGCAGGGATATAGATGAGTTGGTGGGTATATTTCGTAAGGCACTTCAACGAGTCAGAGAAGACCATCCTGACTTTACCATGAAAATCATACATGCCAATCTCAGGTTCAGATCTAATGAACTCATCGCATCCGACATGAAAGCCATCTTGGACTTGAGGCAATCATACCCTGATCTATTAGTTGGCTATGACTTAGTAGCTGAGGAGGATGCCGGCCACACCACGCTCTATCACCTGGAGAGTTTCTTAGCGCTTGAAAAGCTGAATAAAAAAGCGACTTATCCTCTCGACCTGTATCTCCATGATGGCGAGAGCAACTGGGTCGACAATCAGAACCTATATGATGCTGTCATGTTGGGCAGTAAGCGCATAGGCCATGGGTTTAACCTATTCAGATACCCAGAACTGATGGATATCATCAAGAAGGACAATGTCTGTATAGAGGTCAATCCAATCAGCAATCAAGTACTGGGATATATCAGAGACCTCAGGTTACACCCTGCGTATACTTATCTATCTGAAGGTATAGATATCTCGATCAGCTCTGATGACCCAATGATATTTGATTATGAAGGGTTGTCCTATGACTATTGGCATGTGTACATGGCCTGGCAGCTTGATCTTAAGGATCTCAAGCAGCTCAGTAGAAACGGCATTAAACACGCCGCTCTCACCGAGGCAGAAAAAGATGTTGCCCTGAAAAAATGGGAGCGACGGTGGCACTTATTTATCAATGAATCAATTCAAAAACTTAGTACTCATGAGAATTAAATATGTATTGTTCTTACTCGCCTGCTTAGCAGCCTGTACTAGTCCTCAGAAGAGCTCTAAAGATGAAAAAATTCCAATCAAGGTCGTGGTTGTAAGCATGTTTGAGCGAGATAATGACACAGGGGATGTACCTGGTGAGTTTCAATATTGGGTAGAAAATTTACCGCTTGATGAGACAATACCCTTTCCGCAAGGATATAGGGACTTACGGTACAATGCAGACAAAGGAGTATTAGGAGTGGTAACCGGTATAGGAAATGTAAAAGCTGGCGTATCTATCCAAGCCCTTGGGTTAGATCCACGATTTGATTTGACAGATGCTTATTGGTTGGTCGCAGGAATCAGTGGAGTAGATCCAAATGATGCATCTACAGGTTCTGCAGTGTGGGCCGACTGGATCGTTGACGGAGACCTGAGCCATGAAATCGATGCTCGTGAAATTCCATCGGACTGGGAGACCGGCTATATTCCTCTGCGCAAGACCCAGCCTTATGAGCTACCTATGCCAGATGAGCGTGAAGTGGTAGCATTGCAACTCAAGGAGTCCTTAGTAGATTGGGCCTATCAACTCACCAAGGATATCAAACTACCCGATACTGAAGGAACGGCAGGAATGAGAATTAATTACGAGGGGTATCCTGCCCAAAATATGCCTCCCAAAGTAATGATCGGAACACAACTCGCAGCGAGCACCTATTGGCATGGAGCGCTCTTTAATGAATGGGCTAATGATTGGGTAGCGTATTGGACGGAAGGCGATGGCAATTTTGTCACATCGGCGATGGAAGAGATCGGCACCTGGCATGCTCTTGAGCGTCTTGAGGCCAATGACTTAGTAGATTTAGAGCGATTCTTAGTACTCCGTACTGGATCTAATTTTACTATGCAGTGGTCAGGTATCAGTGCCTATGAAAGCTTATCCGGAGAGAAGCTTTCAGGAAAGGGATACTCAGGTTATATTCCATCATTGGAATCTGCTTATTTAGTGGGTAGTGCTGTCGTGAATGAACTCACTCAAAATTGGAATCATTATCAAAAAAATGTTCCATAATAAACAGGGCCTTTACGATTCTATAGAGTAACCAACATATGTGAGTAACTTATATAAGTTTATTCTTCATATATGCTAAAGATTCTCATCTTTACACTGTCTGAAGCTTAACTATCTATTGTACTACGGACACAGTTAAAACCTATATGAATCATAGAATGACAAGTCTCTATTTGTCCGAGCTTATTCTTAGCTCTCTATTGTATTTTCAGAACATCGTTATTAAGGTTGGTCGTACTATATCAAGACGTATTGATCAAACTACAAGGCCATTTCATAGGGGTGATTCACTGCGCTCGATTATTACTAATTCATCTATTCATCTTATTAAAAATTAGGTATGAAAACTATTTTTACTTCAATACTATGTGCGTTGTTCCTGATGATGGGAGCCACCGTTACATGGTCACAGGGCTCGACTTCGTCTAGGATCAATGGTCAGGTCGTCTCTAATGGTGAGTCTCTGATCGGTGCAGCGGTCATAGCTACACATACACCGACAGGCTTTGAGTATGGCACCACAACTAACCTTGAAGGGTACTTTACACTAAATAATGTTAATGTAGGAGGTCCATATGAGATTGTTGTGTCATTCTTGGGTTATGAAGACCTCGTGATAAATGACGTCTTTCTTGGATTAGGTCAAACCGAAACATTCAATCTCGAATTGAGAACTTCATCAGTAACGCTCGATGAGGTAGTCGTTACATCAGGAGGGTTATTTGACGGAAACAGAACAGGATCAGAGACTAAAGTATCTGAAGACCTCATCGCATCTCTACCTACAGCTGATAGAGGATTAAATGATTACCTCAGAGTAACGCCTCAAGCTGATGTAGCCAACAACGGTCAGGTTAATGGAGGGGGAATATCATTCACTGGAGTTAATAACCGATTCAATTCCATCTTCATCGATGGTGCGGTAAACAATGATGTATTTGGCCTTGCTAACTCTGGGACCAATGGTGGTCAGGCAGGTATCTCCCCTATAAGTCCGGATGCAATCGAGCAGATACAGATCGTGTTAGCACCATATGATGTAACCTTAGGAGGGTTCGCCGGTGGTGGAATCAATGCTGTAACTCGCAGCGGTACCAATGAACTTGAAGGATCCGCATATTACTTCTTTAGAAACGAGAACCTCGCTGGACGAACTCCGACGGATACCGAAGGCGCCGAAAGAACAAGGCTTGCACCATTTACGGCACAAACATTTGGTGCACGATTGGGCGGACCACTGATTAAGAACAAACTCTTTTTCTTCGCCAATGCAGAGATTCAAAGAGATGAAGAACCCCGTCCATTCGTACCAGAAGATTATATAGGTGACGCCACTATAGCTGATATAGAGGCTGTTGCACAAAAATTGCGGGACGATTTTGGCTATGAACCTGGGGAATTCTTAAATAATAATCAAACTACAGATGGCGAAAAATTTCTCGTAAAGCTTGATTGGAATATCAATGCAAAACATAAACTTACAGCTCGGCATAGTTATGTAAAAGGTACTACAGAAATACATCCGGCGCCGAGTGAATCAAGAGCAGTGTTTACTAACGTGGGTTATATCTTCCCATCAACCACCAACTCTACGGCGGTAGAACTCAAGAGCTTATTGGGACCAAATGTCTCTAACAATTTGATCCTTGGTCTGACCACAGTACGAGATGACAGAGATATCTTGGGAGATCCATTTCCGCAGATCGAACTCAATGATGGTAATGGTAGAATCACGATAGGTACTGATAATTTCTCTCATTCTAACATTGTAAATCAAGATGTATTTACAATCACCAATAATTTCAACTTATTTAAGGGTAAGCACAACTGGACCTTTGGCACGCACAATGAATTCTTCACGATTGAGAATTTATTCACCATTTTTTCAACTCCAGAATATACTTACTTCTTTGATGGGGTAAACAGATTCTTGAATGATGAATTGCCAGACTTAGTATTATTCGGACATGAGCAATCTGTTGATGGGTCTCCGATTCGTATTGGAGATGCGGCAGAAAACTTAGGACCATCATTCGATGCCGCTCAGTTGGCATTCTATGGTCAAGATGAGATTCAGATCAACCCAGATTTTAAGTTAACTCTTGGTCTAAGGTTAGATATACCAATCTTTACTGACGATCCACCGTTAGATAACGTCCAATTTAATAACGAAACCATTCCAATACTCGAAAATGCTGGATGGGATCTACAAGGCGCGCGTGCGAGTCAAACTCCATCGACCCAATTATTATGGAGTCCGAGAGTTGGCTTTAATTATGATTTACACGGAGATAAGACAACGCAGTTGAGAGGTGGTGTAGGAATATTCACGAGTAGAGTGCCATGGGTATGGCCAGGTGGTCAGTTTATCCGTAATGGACTCAACAGTGCATTTACGGTGTCTGGGGACGTTCCAATATATACAACAGAAGAAGAGTGGCTTGCTAACCTGACGTCTGATGCTAGTCCAACTGGTGATGTAGACCTGTTTGCGGAAGATTTTAAGTATCCGCAGATTTTGAGAGCAAGTTTGGCCTTAGATAAAAAATTGGCTAAAGGATGGAATGCAACGGGTGAATTCACTTACACCAAAACCATTAATAATCAATTAGTCCAGTCGATCAATGTTAGCCCAGACCCAATCGGAACATTGGGAGGAGCGGATAATCGCCCTGTGTTCAACTTCGACGAATTGTTAGACCCGACTTATCAGAATATTACCTTAGTGAGTAATACAAGTGAAGGATTTACCTGGAATTTTACTGCTCAATTATCAAAGTCATTTAAATCTGGGACTTACTTCAATGCCGCTTACTCATTTACTGACGCCGAGGCGGTTGTTGACGGTCGTGGATTTATCAATAATACCAACTGGCAAAATATCTTGTCTGTTCAAGGAAATAATAATGCGATCAGAACGAAATCGACTTTTGCAGCGGGCTCAAGGATAACTGCATTCTTAAGTCATCAGTTTAATTGGATCCCGTCAGCCCCTACATCGATATCATTGTTTTATACAGGTAAGTCTGGGTCACCATTCTCTTATGTGTATAATAACGAGATCTCAGATGTTGCTCAAGAATCAGGCGTAAGCGATTTAATATTTGTACCAGCTAGTGCTGCAGATATTAACCTTGTTGACAACGGTACTGAAACTGCTGCAGAGCAATGGGCAGCACTTGACGCGTTTATCGAGAATGATTCATACCTGAGCACTCGTCGTGGTCAATTTGCAGAAGCTAATGAATCTCGGACGCCGTTTGAGCATGTTGTAGATGTAAAGCTCTCTCAAGACTTCTTCTTCAATGGGCACCAATTTCAGTTTACATTTGACATTTTCAACTTTACTAACCTGTTGAATAGCAGTTGGGGTAGACGATATTTTATTGGAGGAAACACATTCTCGTTGATCCAGTCTAACAGACCCGAAGCCTCCCTAGATTCAGAAGTTGAATTCAACTTCTCAGATCCCGGTGATCCATCCTCTATCGTTCAATCTGGCACATATAGTGCTCGTTGGGTAGGACAAGTAGGATTGAGATATATTTTTGGTGGCGGAACAGGCGCTAAAGATACTGACGGAGATGGTGTTAGAGACAAGAAAGATTCTTGTCCACTGATTGCTGGTTCAAAAGATTTTGACGGTTGTCCAGATAGCGATGGCGATGGCATCATTGATAGTTTAGACGATTGCCCTGTAAACCCAGGTTTAGTTGAAAACAATGGTTGCCCTGATAGTGACAGCGACGGCGTACTTGACAAAAATGATGATTGCCCTAATGAAGCAGGCACGCTTAATGGTTGTCCTGATAGCGATGGCGATGGTGTAGCTGATAAAGATGATAGATGCCCGAATGCTGCTGGAACCTTGAATGGTTGTCCTGACAGCGATAGCGACGGTATTGCTGATAGAAATGACGACTGTCCTAACGCTGCTGGATCATTGAGAGGATGTCCAGATAGCGATGGCGATGGTGTCGCTGACAAAGATGATGACTGTCCAGAAGTTGCTGGAGATGCAGCTAATGGCTGTGCATCTGATAGCGATGGTGACGGTGTCAATGACGACAGAGATGCTTGTCCTAATGTTGCTGGTGACGTAAACGGTTGCCCAGATAGTGATGGTGACGGTGTTGTTGACAAAGACGACAAATGCCCTAATATCGGTGGTGTTGTAGGGCCAGATGGTTGTGCGAGATCAGTACCTGCATCGGCGACAGAGGTATTCAGAAGAGCGATCTCAGGTATCAACTTCAATTCAGGATCAGACGTAATAACTAATGAGTCTTACGCTATCCTTGATGAAGTAGTATCTGTAATGAATCAGTATCCACAGTTGAATGTTTCAATTGAAGGCCATACAGACTCTCAAGGTAATGACGATAAGAACTTAGCACTTTCGTCGGAGAGAGCTCAAGCAGTTCAGGCATACCTAACGGGTAAAGGTGTTAGCGCTTCAAGATTGAGATCGGTTGGTTATGGTGAGACGACACCTATTGCCACTAATGATACGAGTGCTGGAAGAGCACAAAACAGAAGAGTTGAACTTAAAGGCAGCTATTAATAGCCGACCAGTTAAGTAAGTAAAAATTGATTTAAAAAGGCTTTTCGGTTAGTTCCGAAAAGCCTTTTTCTATTATTACCCTATAATTGATTTCTTGAGTCAGAACACAGCATACAAGATTGGGCCTTCTACTGCCATGGCACTGGTGGTGAGCAGTATGATAGGCACTGGAGTGTTCACCTCACTTGGCTATCAAGTATCTGACATTACGAATACCTGGAGTATCATTGCGCTATGGGTCATAGGGGGTGGTATCGCCTTGATAGGTGCATTTACTTATGCTGAGTTGGGGACCCACTTCAAGGAGTCCGGTGGTGATTATATCTTCTTGTCCAGAATCTTCCATCCCATCTGGGGCTATCTATACGCTTGGACATCGATGACAGTCGGTTTTTCCGCGCCTATTGCCATTGCGGCATTAGCCATGGCAGCCTATCTGACAGAGCCTTTGGGCTTGGGGATATATGGTAAATTCATTGGCATAGGTATTATCCTGCTGATGTCAACCATACATTCCTTCAATCTAAAGTTGAGCGGACGATTTCAGGACTACTCCAGCCTATTTAAGGTGCTCTTTGTAGTTGCGCTTGTTATTATTGGTCTGGTGTCAATAACCTATGTCGATACTGCTCTTGACTTTGATCCTCATTGGACATCTGATCTAGTAAAGCCAGGGTTTGCCGTATCGCTGGTCTATGTCTCCTATGCTTATCAAGGGTGGAATCAAGCCGCCTATATCACCGAAGAAATCCATGAACCCAAAAAGAACCTTCCACGGGCGCTGATCATTGGCACGCTGACTGTCATGGCGCTTTATGTATTATTGCAGATCGTCATGCTCAAACATGCCAGTATCTCACAACTTGCAGGCCAGGCCGACGTAACGACGATCTCGTTTGCTAACATACTCGATAGTCGTGGTGTGTTGATTATTAGCGTATGTATCGCCATACAACTGATCGCAACAATCAGCAGCTATGTATGGGTGGGATCACGGATGATCAATGCAATGGCCAAGGAGCATCCGCTTTGGCAGGGACTTTCACGAACTTCTGATCGAAACATTCCGGTAAGGGCGATCTGGTGGCAGACCGCTATTAGCATTGGACTAACCCTGTTTGTGTCATTGGAGCAAGTCATGTTATATGCAGGATTTCTGCTCCAACTGATGAGTACTGTCACTATCATCGCATCGTTTTATATCAAACCCAAAGCAGGTGCCTTTAGAAGCCCATTTGGAAGAGTATTACAGGTAATCTATGTATTGTTCAGTCTGTTTGTTTTGGTATACTTGCTCCGAGAACGCCCAACAGAGAGCATCATCGGATTATCACTGTTAGCGGTAGGTATGCTCACTTATTTTATCAAGCCAAATTGGTCTAAATCTTAACGCTCTGAATGCGCACAACACATAGCTTCTTACTGGCTAACTCATTCGAACCATTACCCATAGCGGATGAGAGCATCCAACTCATCTTGACCTCTCCACCCTACCCGATGGTAGAGATGTGGGACGATATCTTCAGCACCTACAATCGAGGTATCAAAACCTCAATCAAGAAGGGCGAAGGAGATAAAGCATTTGATAAAATGCACAAGCTGCTCGATGACTGCTGGACAGAATGTTATAGGTTATTAGCACCAGGAGGGTTCATGGCGATCAACATCGGCAATGCTACTCGCTCGCTCGATGGACATTTTGAGATGTATAGCAACCATAGCCGAATCATGCAGGCCTGCAAAAAGATTGGTCTTGACATCCTGCCATATATCATCTGGAACAAGCCCACCAACTCCCCTACTAAATTTATGGGTTCTGGAGTGCTTCCAGCCGGTGCATACATTACCCTCGAGCATGAGTATATCCTCGTATTCAGAAAGTCGGGCAAGCGCATATTCTCTGATAAAGAAAAAGAAATCAGACGCCAAAGTGCATTCTTTTGGGAAGAACGCAATCAGTGGTTCAGCGATCAGTGGCACGATATCAGAGGTACCAGACAACGGCTAAAAGATGCCGCCAACCGAGATCGTAGTGGAGCATATCCTGCTGAATTAGCGAAGAGATTATTGCTCATGTACTCTATGTATGGAGATACCGTATTAGACCCATTCAGCGGCACCGGGACGACGAGCTATACGGCTATGACCTTTGGCCGCAATAGCATATATGTTGATATAGACAAAGAGCTGCGCCAGTCGAGTCTCAAAGAATTGTCTGCATCTGATCAAATCGAAGTCATGAATCAGGATGTACTCTTAAGGCTCAAGAATCACGAGGACTATGTATCTCAACAACAAAATCTGTTCTTTAAATATCGTAATGATATCATCAACTCTCCAGTCAAGTCCAACCAAGAAAAGCTCTTACAACCATTTCTGATTAAAGATCTTATATCGACTAAGGACAAGATCAAAGTGAGCTATATACCATTCAAAGGAGCTTAACTGATCATTTTCTGTAGCAAACTCAAGGACACTTTTTCATTATCGACTTAAGATATTCCTTGTTGTCTCAATTATGATCTTTAAAATATGATATTTAACCGCCTACAGATACACCGTTGTTTGGAGCTAAGTTTTATATTCGCTTATCCTATTATCTTAAATATTCATATGTATAGAGCCCTAACCTTAATTTCCATCTACCTATTTCTATTTGCATCTATCAACGCTTCAACTGTTCCTACGAGCCATAGCTTTTCGGCAGCACAGTATGAGTCAGATCATCCAGCAGACAGTATGTTTTATATCTATGTCAAGGAAAGCTCTGATCATAAAGAGTTGTTTCCGAAGCTGTATCCTATTGGGTTTATCATAAAGGAAAAGAATCCAGCTACAAAGAAGACCACTTATCTACTCGGTGAGTTTAATTCAAGAGAAAAAGCTGAAGAAGCGCTTAAGGTCGTAAAGAAGTCTGGATATGCCAAGGCGCATATCGTTGAGAAGTAAATTGAGCTAGTTGTTGATACGAATCAGTCGCTCTGATAGCTCCAGTCCTCCACTGCTAATGTGGAGGAATAATACTCCTTGGTAATCTCCAAAATCGGAGCGATCAAGTTGTATTTGATTTGTACCTGCTACGAAGTACGCCTGATTTCTGGTCATCACTTGACCATCTGCGCTAATGAGTGTCCAAGACACTTGCTGAGCCGTTGCTATATCTATAAGCACCTTGCTACTATTGATGATGGGATTAGGTGATACTGACACAATACTCATAGTAGGATTGGTTGTCTCAACGATTCTTGACTCATCCCTTACAAATTCTATTTCTTGCTCGATCAAGCTTTTATCAATCCAAGCACTGAACATCTCAGACTTTTCAAAAGGCAGCCTATTGACATCTCTCTTTCCTGCCAACTGAATATAGAATAGAGGTTGACTGATATCTATGTCGGCATCATCATTAGTCCATGCCATCTTAAGCTCTGAATCACTGATGTTATAATCTTCACTGCTGATATCCAACTGATCAGACCATATACCCACAAAGTCGTCTACCTGATCCAGCAATCGGACGCCAAACTGTAGTGCAAGAAGATCCACATCGGCGGCATAAATCGGTAGATCATAGATCGTAGATCCTTCAACATAGATCGGATTGCCCACAGACAATTGATGGCTTACCGTACTGCGTACTTTGGCTTTCAACCTACTGCTTACCTCGTTAGAACCATTGACATCCCCGTGCTTGATTGAGATAACTTCTATATTGAGCATTCCATCAGCCGTTGGCTCAACCACAATTGATTCAGGTAGTGGAAATGGAACATAAGGATTAGTGAATTGATGATCTGCCTGAACAAAGGTCCAGTTCGCTTGGTCATTGCCAAAGTCAGCATCAATGCCTAAGATTACTCTTCTCATTTTCACGAGATCTGCCGAAGAGACTCTACCATTATTATCGACATCAGCGGCAATGATCTTATATGGTGTATCCAACAAACCTAACCCCAAGATATGTCTCTGCATCAGCAATAAATCCAAGGTTGTCAAGCCATCATCAAAGCGTGTCTGACGGGACATCTCCAAGGTATAGGTCTGATCTATTTCGAGCTCTTCAAATAAAAACTCCCCAGACACATCAGTAAGCTGTTCTGCGGCTACAGTTGCATCCGCCATCAGTACTACACTCACATTGTCAGTACCTGCGAGCTCTTCTGTAAATATCGATCCAGATAAACTGAGTCCTGTAGATACATCCTCACAGAGGTTTGCGCCGTTGTCAAATATTTCAAGTGGAGTCTCACATTCACCTACGTTACCAGCTTCATCCCGGACATATATGGTAACCAATCGCTGCTCTGAGCGACCATCTGTAATATCTTGACAGTTGAAGATTAGATTGCTAACCTCTTCTTCTGCCGAAAAAGAAAGCACAAGATCTTCTATGGCCGTACAATTGTCATCAACGGACACTTCAAAATCGT
>CAZJTO010000001.1:28925-38905 GCA_964548935.1 uncultured Saprospiraceae bacterium | reverse complement strand
ATACACAGAACTATGGACTCATCTCAGTTTTGAGCATGAAGTACCGACATCTCTAATGGCTTGGGGACATGCAGAGATAAAATGGCATTATAAATTGACGCCCATACCCAATTTATCTTTCATTCAATCCTCTAACAAATACCTTGGTGTTAGCAAACTTGAGGACCTGCAATTTGGTCGCCTACAACTTGTTAACTTTAATGAGAATTAGCTTACCTAGTTTTATTCGTTACTCCTTATTATTCTCCTCACACAAAATCATCATCGTCATACTCTGGTGGTAAGGGATCTATATCGTGTGTGTCATAATAGTTGGCATCAACTTCTTTTTCGAATATTATAATCGTACATCCCTTGCCTTTTCTGACTCCTGTGGTTAATGTGTTCAGTCTCCAGTCATCACGTCCGTGGTGATTAATAACGGCCATTAGATTTTGCTGTGGTCGACCAGTCCACATACCATGAGGGATTTCAACAGATTTATATGTATACATATTTAGGAGGATTAGGATTTTGCAATTTGCGTCATACAAAGTAAAATTATTGCCACCCCAAGTGGTCCGGAATTAAAGCTCTAAGTTTCCTACAACTTCCTCAGCTCCTTCTTTAAGATCTTACCAGTCGCACTCATCGGCAATGCATCTATGAACTCTACAACACGTGGATACTTGTATGCTGCCAGCTTTGACTTGGTATACGCCATAAGCTCTTCTTCGGAGATAGAACTGCCAGATTCTTTTACTACATAAGCCTTAATCTCTTCACCCATCTTTTCATCAGGGATTCCGATTACGGCCACCAGAGATACGTCGTCATGTTTGATCATGACTTCTTCAACTTCTCGAGGATACACATTGAGACCTCCTCGTATGATCATATCCTTGGTTCGATCTACGATGAAGTAAAATCCATCTTCGTCTTTTATAGCAACATCTCCAGAATGGAGCCAACCACCTTTGAGCGTCTTGGCATTAGCCTCAGGTTTTTTATAGTATCCCTTCATTACGTTGTGGCCCCGGTAGAGTAG
This sequence comes from uncultured Saprospiraceae bacterium, assembly GCA_964548935.1. Classification (GTDB taxonomy): domain Bacteria; phylum Bacteroidota; class Bacteroidia; order Chitinophagales; family Saprospiraceae; genus GYS-P2D. The sequence goes on along the minus strand of CAZJTO010000001.1, from coordinate 37,878 downwards.
TTCTCCTTTTTCTCCGACCGGCACTTCATTTCCTTCGTCATCGACCAGTTTGACTTCTACACCCCAGACTTCTGTTCCGATAGAGCCTGGCTTCGTTCCGACCTTTGGTTGATTAAATGTGACAACTGGAGATCCTTCCGACATGCCATATCCTTCAAGTACGTTAACCTTAAATCTCGCCTCGAAGTCATGCAATACCTGTACGGGCAGTGCCGCACCTCCAGAAGCGCATAGCCTCAAATTGCTTGAGATCTTAGCGTAGTCAAATTTGTCTTCTTTGTAGTTCAGGAGTCCCCAATACATGGTTGGCACCCCGGCGAATATGGTCACCTCATGCTTTAGAAGTAAGCCAAATACGATCTCCGCGTCAAATCGTGGTAAGAGAATGGCGTGTGTGCCCTTGTATATCCCCGCATTCATCAGACAAGTCATAGCAAAGATGTGGAAGAGTGGAAGCACGATGAGCGTCGTATCTGTGTCATTCATGTGAAACAGGTCGTTGCACAGCACTGCATTACAGAACAAGTTAGAGTGTGTTAGTTCTGCTCCCTTAGGTCTTCCTGTAGTGCCGGATGTGTAGATGATCACTGCTGTATCATCCGCACCGGTTTGCACCATTTCAAATGTTGGTGCCTGGCCCGCCATGATACTGCCCAACGTCTTCGTACCATCTATTGGAGATGGGGATGTTGGGTTCGCTGTGATTACAAAAAAATGCTCACATCCACCCGCCTTGCTAAAACCAGCATGTCCCATTTTTGCCATCGGTAGATCTGGAGTGCCTTCAAAACAGAAATATGCCTTAGACTCACTGTCTTTTAGGTGGTATTCTATCTCATCTTCTTTAAGCAGGACGCTTAATGGTACTACGGTAGCCCCTACTTTTAAAATACCAAAATAGATCATCGGAAAGTAGGGTAGATTAAGACAGCTCAGCGCAACCTTATCACCGCTACCTATACCGAGAGATTTTAAACCATTAGCAATCTGGTTCGCAGCACCATTGACTTGTGCATAGTTGAGTGTCGTATCACCAAATGTGAATGCTGGACTGCCACCATGTGAGATAGCAGTAGCCGATAGTATCGTAGCGAGGTTTAACATAGTCTTCTGTTTGAGGGATGAACATAATGAAAAAATGAAGCTCTACTGCTGGATGTCTATGACGATTTAGGGCTGTTTTATTTGCGCCAGAGATTGTTTAGTGGTGGGCTCGTGCAAGAGTCGTTAAAAGAGACTTTATAGAAGGTTGACGATTTTCCAAATCAACAGTTGACTACACCAGAACATTATCGTTTAAATCCTTCTGCAATAATCTGTTCTGCTGGCTTATTTTGTGGGGTGAAGTCAAGATGAGTTCGACCTCTACGATTGCGTCCGTCTCCTCTCCATTGCCATAGATGTATGCCTGCAAACCAGGGTTCATCCCAGATCGTCTCAAACACCGATTGATAGGCATTTGCTTGAGTTTCATCAGACTGCTCAAATGATGCACCGTTATTGTAATAGTCCACCCATTCCCATGGCTTAGACGCCCCGTCAGTGGTGCTTTTATATCCGATTTCAGTAAATAGGATTGGCTTATTAAACCGTTTACTAATGGCAGCGAAGTCCGACGATTTGCGCTCCCAAGCCTGTTTTAGCTCTTCTGTTTCTGGATTGTTTTTATTAGTTAAGGGGAAGTATGCTTGTATGCCGATGTAGTCTAGTTCATCCCAAAACGAGATCGATTCATACTCTTTATACCAATTGCCAGCATAGGTGAGCTTGCCTGTATAAACCAACTTGACATCCTTAATTAGTGCACGCCAGAATTCTGGTTTCCCCTTGCTTAACCGGGTGAGTTCCGTGCCGATGCAGAACATTTCCACATTAGCTTGTTCTGACAATTCTGCATAGTGCAGGATAAATGAGCGGTAATTTTTACTCCAAGTATTCCACTCTTCTTCGTTGTCATAATAGATGTCAGAGCGCCATTTACCACTGGACGCATTGCGTATCCAGATATGCGGCTTGATGAATACTTTGAAACCTGCTTCGTGACAAGCTTCAATTTGTCTGATCCAGCGCTCATTTCGCTCCTTGTTCTGAGCGGGGTCTTCGCTTCTGAAATATCTGATTTCTGGCGAATCATGCCCATTTTGACCCGCATAAGGTACCAGTGTAATATAGTCTGCGTGGATCCTATTGAGATCTTCAAAAGTAGTTGAGTCCATCCTACCGAATACATGTACTCCACGCTGCTTTTCAACTGGAGATACAGTGATCCCTTTTTCATCGTTTTCTACGACAGGGTAGTGACAACAGCTGAGGGTGATCATGCTGATGAGCAATACAACTGCAATGGCTGAATTGAGGTATAACAGAGATTTTTTCATTACGATTTCAAATGTAATGCAAGTACCTGTACAATGGGAATTTAATTAGGCTAAGCTCTGTTTCTGAGACAAAAGTATTAGCCATTGATAATCAAAAAGTTAGATAAAAAAGGTGCAAATGGGGTACGAAACTGTAAGAATATATAGTTGAGGGACAGTATTAAGGTTGTGGGCTAAATGTAGCAGTTGAGAGCATCTCACTGATTGCTTTCACCTTATCCTCGAAAATAGGCTTGTCAGCTACACTCTTAAGCAAGAGCTGTGATTTTTTCTTGTCCTCTGGTGAGGCCTTTATGACATTATTTTCAGTATTCACTTCTTACAGATATAGCATCAGAGATCACTAACAAAATTGACCTTGGCAATCAATCCGTCTTTGATCTGATAAATGGCTATGAAATTGGCTCGCTCCACGCCAACTCGTCCTGTGATGATCTCTTTGTCGATCACAATATCATTCAGGGCGATTCGCTCTGTTACTTCTGAGTGAAGATTTGGCGATTGATCAAAGATGTCTTTGTACCGAGATTTGAGGGCTGCTCTACCTTGCAAGAATGGCTTGTCCTGTCCAAACGTATATAATTCTACAGCAGGATGATGGCATGATGCAAATTGATTGATGTCTCGGTTATTATACGATTCAACTTGTTTTTGTACGATTTCTTCAGGTGACATAAGTGTAGTAATTAGTGAGTCTATGATATAACGGTTCGTCGAGTGTAAATTCTATTCTTTCAATCAAGTATATTACAAACAACCATTATAAAATGCCTCAGCCGTTCAGTAGATCTGTATTTACAGCTCAATTGATATGGATATTTAGCATTTTCACAGTAGGAATATGACAACACCGAGATATGCTTAATAGAGATCGGAATAAAGCCAAGCTGGGTACTGGAGACTTTGAGCTCTTAATCATAGGTGGTGGCGCTACTGGAGCTGGAATTGCACTTGATGCTGCCTCTCGAGGGATTAAGACAGCATTAGTAGAAAAGGGTGACTTTGCCTCAGGTACAAGTTCTAAATCTACTAAGCTCATTCATGGCGGATTGCGCTATCTCAAGCAGTTGGATATCAATTTGGTTAGAGAATCTGGCACTGAGCGTGCAGTAGTCAATAAGATTGCTGCTCATCTATGTCTTCCTGAAAAAATGCTGCTACCTCTTGTCAAGGGAGGCACCTATGGCAAGTGGAGTAGTTCACTAGGATTGTTCGTGTATGATTTCTTAGCAGGAGTAGGCGCCGATGACAAGCGCAAGATGCTCAATAAGAAGCAGACTCTCAAGAAAGAACCGCTACTCGATTCTGATAGAGTTCTTGGTGGGGGCTATTATGCAGAGTATAGGACAGATGATGCGAGACTCACCATAGAGCTGATTAAAAAGGCCGCAAGCTATGGGGCCGTACCGGTTAACTATTGTAAGATGACAGACTTCATCCACGATGATCAAGCGATTGTAGGTGTAGTGATCGAGGATGTCATAACTGGCGATCGTATCAATGTTACAGCAAGCAGGGTCGTATCCGCAGCAGGGCCATGGGTGGATCATATACGTGCGAAGAACCAATCGCTTAACCATAAGAAACTCCACCTGACTAAAGGTGTGCACTTGGTCTTTCCTCGAGACAAGTTTCCAATCAAGCAGTCGATCTATTTTGATGAGCCTGGTGGTCGTATGCTATTTGCGATACCCAGAGGGCGAGTGACCTATCTCGGCACTACAGATACCACTTATACAGGAGATATGGACCGAATCGTCTCTACTGTGGCAGATCGAGATTACTTATTAGCTGGGGCAAATGGGGCCTTTCCAGAGCTCAAATTGACAGCCGATGATGTCATCTCCAATTGGATGGGGCTACGTCCACTCATACATGAAGAAGGGAAGTCAACATCTGAAATTTCTCGTAAGGATGAGATCTTCGTCGCAGATGATGGCTTGATCTCAATTGCAGGCGGCAAGCTCACAGGCTATCGCAAAATGGCAGAACGTGTAGTTGACTTAGTAATTGATAAGGATGATCTGCAACTAGATCAGAAGGATGCCTTCACTGATGAGATTTCACTTGGCGGCGAACAGGCCATGAGCAACAAAGAAGTAAAGAAATATATTCAGAATCTCAGCGACAGGATCTCCGCCATGGGCTTAGACCCTTATTATGGTTGGTATCTCGTGACCAACTATGGCAAACAAGCAGAACTCATCATAGCCAACCTATCTCAGCCTGCCACAGAGATAGAACTGGCACAAGAGGAAATCCGATTCAATATTGCCCACGAGATGGTTACTCGGGCATCAGACTATTTTGTGCGGCGAACTGGACGGTTATACTTTGACATCAAGTCCATCGATGCGATTAGACAACCCGTTATGGATGTCATGACTCAAGAACTTCAATGGGATGATGAGCGCTTAAAACAGGAAAATGCTATTTTGGACAGGCTGATTATAGATGCCACCACGTACTACGATCAAGAAATGAACTAATCTAACTCAATGACAAAGAAATATATCCTCGCCTTAGATCAGGGCACGACCAGCTCACGAGCAATACTGTTTAACCACGATGGCGCTATAGTTGCCACAGCTCAACAAGAGTTTACTCAGTACTTCCCGCAGCCAGGATGGGTGGAGCATGACGCTAACGAGATCTGGGATACTCAGCTCGGAGTTACTCATAAAGTGATTAAAAAAGCTGGAATAAGTGCCGATGAGATCGCAGGGATAGGAATCACGAATCAGCGTGAAACCACAGTGGCGTGGCAGCGATCAACAGGTCAGCCGATCTGCAAAGCCATCGTATGGCAAGATCGTCGTACGGCCCCATACTGCGAAGAGCTCAAGTCAGGCGGATGGGAAGACTATCTCAAGAAGAGCACAGGACTGGTCGTAGATGCCTACTTCTCAGGGACTAAGATCAAGTGGATACTCGACAATGTTGAGGGGGCTCGTAGTCTGGCAACGGATGGTGACCTGATGGTCGGTACAGTCGATAGTTGGCTCGTCTATAAGTTGACCGAAGGCAAAGAGCATATCACCGATTATAGTAATGCCTCAAGGACCCTGCTTTATAATATAGGAGATCTGACATGGGATGATAAGATATTAGCGGAGTTTGACGTGCCGAAGGCAATCTTGCCGACCGTAAAGTCGTCATCCGAAGTATATGGTACGACGACACTATTAGGTGGGGAGATACCGATAGCAGGTATCGCTGGCGATCAGCAAGCAGCCTTGTTTGGACAGCTATGTCACCATCCCGGTATGGCGAAGAACACCTATGGCACAGGCTGCTTCATGCTCATGAATACTGGTGAGAAAATGGTTCCATCTGACAATGGGTTGCTGACGACCATAGCTTGGGGTATTGATGGCAAAGTTCATTATGCACTGGAGGGCAGCATCTTCATTGCTGGTGCAGCGATACAGTGGCTACGAGATGGGCTTAAGATCATCGATGAGTCACCCGACTCTGAGTACTTCGCCTCCAAGATTGGATCTTCCGATGGGGTAGTGGTAGTACCCGCCTTTGCAGGCTTGGGAGCACCATACTGGGATATGTATGCACGGGGTGCCATATTCGGATTAACTCGTGGGAGTACTAATAATCATCTGATCAGAGCAACGCTGGAGTCCTTAGCCTATCAGACTAAGGATGTATTAGGAGCGATGAATCAAGACTCGGGCATAGCGCTCACTGCCCTTAAGGTCGATGGCGGCGCATCAGCTAATAATCTCTTGATGCAGTTTCAGTCAGACATGTTATCGGTACCAGTAGAGCGCCCGAAGATCATCGAGACCACTGCGTTAGGTGCTGCCTATCTCGCAGGCTTGGCGACAGGATTCTGGAGTAGGGAAGAGCTCGATAATAAATGGAGCCTCGATCAGAGATTTGAGCCAGAGATGGACGATGCCCAAGCCAAGAAGCTCTATCATGCTTGGCAAGTAGCCGTAAAGCGTACCATGAACTGGGAGCGAGAGATAGAAGAAGGATAAATCAAGAATATGGAAGTAAAAGAGAACATGGAGTCAACTAAAAAGAAATTCAGAATAGCCCTAATTATCGGACTTGTGATTGGATTTATAGTCGGGTTTTTAGGGGTGCGCTATTTGATGGGGTGATAGGTTGGAATAACATATAATTGTAAGTGGAGTACGACCAGAGGGAGTATTCCGTCGGGCATAGTGTTCTCTGCTGGCTTTCCTTTTAGTTCGGTTAGTTCCTTAATTAATCGAGGTTTTTAAGAGGATAGCACGTAGCTTTCTGATACCACAGGAATAGTTAGTTACTATACTTGAGATTCTTTGTCTGGAAAAGTTAAGCTATGAGCCAGATTGCTTACTTGACTCTTGCTAAAAACTTCGCCACCTTCTGAAAGGCCCGTCCTCTATGACTGATACTATTCTTAACCTTAGCGGGTAGCATCCCGAAGCTCTGATCATATCCATCGGGTACGAAGATCGGATCATATCCAAATCCGCCGTTTCCACTGCGTGCTTTTGCGATGTGTCCTTTGACAATTCCATCAAATGTATGGCGTTCGCCATTTAGGATTAGGGCGACTACGGTTCTGAACTGTGCGGTTCTATCGCTTGTGCTGGATAGTGCATCGAGTAGCTTGTTCATATTGTCCTGATCACTACGCTGTGACCCAGCATAGCGAGCGCTATAGACCCCAGGCTGCATATTGAGGGCAAATACCTCCAGCCCTGTATCCTCGGCGATGACATGTCCACCATACAATGTATGGATGTGGTCTGTCTTGATCCATGCATTCTCATTGAGGGTAGTACCTGTCTCGGCAATATCATCGGTGAATCCGATGTCCTTCAAGGTCTTGAGTTGACATTGATCAACGCCCAGTATGTTGTTGACCTCGCTGGCCTTATGTGCATTGGAGGTGGCAAATATGATGTCCATGCTTATGATTGTTGAGGATATAGTTTTTGTAGTTCTGTCCAGAGCTTCATCTTGGCTTCTTTCTTCTCTTGGAGGGTGGAGAGTGCTTCTGAGATGAGGATTGATAGATCGCCAATCTTGGTGATATAATAGAGTCGTTGATGGATGTTAAGTCCGTTGTTATTGAGGTTTACCTCGAAGCTTAATAAGACTCTGGTATGTCCTTGTTGGATGACTTGATTGAGGTGGCGTTGGCCATTTTGATCCACGCTGACAAACTGCACTGACTCCAGTGTTTCACCTACGGCACTTAGGATTTTGGTTAAGAGCGCCTTATTCTCCTCGGTGAGATCATGAGATTTGCAGAGGACGATAGTGGTGGGTTGAGTACTATTGAGCGCACTGGCTTCTTCGGATGATGGGGCCTCGATAATGTTGTATCGGGGATAGCTATCAAAGTGTCCAAGTGTCATAAATCGAAGGTATGTCTTATTCTATCATTTGTTGTGGACTTTGGGCTTGAAACATTCAACATTGGTGGGGTGAATTGTGTTAATTTTGTAATCATATACACAGCGCATGAAAATAACTCGAGTAACACAGTCCAAGATAGCTTCAGTAGACTTTAATGATTTGCCATTCGGACAGATCTGTAGTGATCATATGTATGTTGCAGAATATGCAGATGGTCAGTGGGGCCCTGGAGAGATTAAACCTCTGGAGAAGTTTAGTATCCACCCAGCTAATCTTGCATTGCACTATGGGCAGTCCATATTTGAGGGTATGAAAGCCTCTAAGCATCAAGATGGTACGCCGATGCTATTCAGAGTAGACAAGCATATCGAGCGTCTGAATCAATCAGCAATTCGTATGTGTATGCCAGAAGTTCCCGCTGCAATGTTCAGTGAGGCAGTGCGAGAGTTGGTGGCAGTAGATAGTGACTGGATACCGCCTCAAGAGGGTAGTGCGCTATATCTTAGACCTTTTATGTTTGCGACAGAGGAGTATGTAGGGGTCAGAGCATCAGCAAAGTATAAGTTTGTCATATTTACCTGTCCGGTTGGGCCATATTACTCTAAGCCAGTAAGTTTATTAGCAGAGACCACCTATGTGAGGGCCTGTCCTGGTGGAGTCGGTGAGGCTAAGACTGCGGGAAACTATGCAGCATCGCTCTATCCCGCTCAGAAGGCTAGAGAGGCTGGTTATGATCAGATCATGTGGATGGACCCATTTGAGTTCAAGTACATCCAAGAGGTAGGCACTATGAACATCTTCTTTATCATTGGAGATAAAGCTTATACTCCAGCTATTAATGGAGCGATTCTTAAGGGTATTACTCGAGATAGCATGATCCAGGTAATGAAAGATAGAGGTATCGAGGTTGTCGAGAAGAACCTTTCCATTGACGAAGTGATCGAAGCTCATAAGTCAGGTAGTCTCAAGGAAGTCTTTGGGACCGGTACTGCCGCGGTAGTATCACTCGTACACAAGATCAGCTATAAAGATGTAGAGATAGAACTAGATCCAGAGAGCTATCAGATAGCTCCATCTCTTAAGAAGTATATCGACGGGATGCGGTCAGGAATCATCGATGATAAGTTCGGATGGACTGAGCGAGTGGCACAAGTCGTGATGACTTAAAAAATCTCGAACATTAATTTCTCACAGTAGTT
>CAZJTO010000001.1:0-28825 GCA_964548935.1 uncultured Saprospiraceae bacterium | reverse complement strand
TGAAGTAGTATTTGCGGATAAAACACCTTTCGAAGTTGAGGCGACCGAATGCTACGTCGTGATTGAACATCGCAATCATCTCATCGTAATGTCTCCAACACCAGTCCCAATCGTCAATGGACGATTGACTCATGACTTTACTCAATCGGATTCATACATTTCTTTGATTGGTCACGGCCAGAAGGAAATGAGTGATGGAAGCTTTGCGATGTTTCTAGGCAATATAGAGCATGATGAATTAGGGATCAACGATATTAATTTCAATGATATAATTCGCTTTATTGAGTTCAACGGAGAGCATAGTTCGTACTACGAGGCAGATGTAGATTTTAATGGCGATGTCAATGTCGCAGACCAGCGCAAGATCCTTTCCAACATAGGTGTATTTACAGAAGTACCACAGCGATAAGAAAAGAATGCTAACTGGTTTACACTTCAGCCTGAATTTTCACTTGATAATAGGTGTTTATCAGAGTAATAATTGTCATAATAATGGATAACCAAAAACACCACTGTTGATGACTGCTCTATTTTATAAAATGATGCTGATACCCCTACTGGCATATGCTTCTATGGCACAGTCCATAGAAAATCATGGACCTGAAGTAGAACCTGCCGCATCAACGATCAAATCCTACGTCTATTTAGAAGGAGCATTTGACTCTGAGGAAGGGATGATGAGAAATAAACTTAACCAGCTCGGCTACCTTCCTGGAATGAAACCCAAAACTTTCTTTTCTAAGAAAACCGAATCAGGACAACCTTACAAGTCATTCCCATGGGAGTATAATGGCAACGAAGGAATCGTAAAGTCCAATGATTACTATAGCTATGATAAAAAAGTTGTTGACTGGATACTCGTAAGTATCCGCGAGACCCAACATAACAATAGCACAGTATTTAGGGCACCCGCCCATGTATATGTGGATGGTGAGATTAAAATAGCTTCTGTCGGTGCCAAGTGCATGTTAGACCCAGCTAAAAAATACTATATCGTTATAGAGCATAGGAATCATCTCGCCGTGATGTCAAAAAAACCTGTTTCGATAATTAATGGTAGCATATCATATGACTTTAGATATACTGAAGCATACAATGAAGGACACAAAGAAATTGGTGATGGCATGTACGCTATGATAGCAGGCAACGCTAATCCTAAAGATACAGAACCCACTGTAATGAGTATCGATGAAGATGATCTCAAGTCTTGGGAAGGCGGCAATGGCCTAAACAGTAGCTACTTTCTACAGGATGTAGATCTCAGTGGTGATGTGTCAGTAAAAGATAAAGAGATCCTATTCAACAATATGGGATTGATCTCCATGGTGCCACAGTAGCCAATTTACTCTCTATATTCGTTGGCAAAAATTAAACTTGTCAGCTCCGAAAATTTCCATCAGAGCGGGTAGACGTGCTTACGAGCTATTGTCTAATCGCCCACTTACCCCAGAACTTATTGCAGGTGTTGCAGTAGCGGCTGGTGGCCCAAAGTGGTTTACAACCTATGGCTTGGTCAGGTACATTATTAACGACCTGTTAGCTGATGATCTCAGTCGATTTTATATAGGGTCCTCAGTTGGATCGTGGCAAATGGCTGCGGCATGTACCGCTGATCCCGGTGGAGCGCTGGATAGACTTAAGAAGGCCTATGCTGAGCATATCTACACCGAAAAACCAGATGCTGATGAAATCTCCAATGCTTGTGCTGACATGATTCGACAAATGGTATCAGATCAGACCGATCATATACTCAATCACCAGACTAAGCGACTCTACGTCACAACATCTCGAGGTCGAGGGATGTGCAATACGGAACAAAGGTCTATGTTGTTACCAGGCTTAGCTCTAGCTGCAATTGGCCATACGATGAAACGATCGTGGTTGCAAGGCACCATGAGACGAGAGATTTTTTCCAATCATATCAGCTTGCCCTACAATACAGAATTGGACACTCTCAAAACAAAATTGCATCCGCTCAACAGCGCAAATCTCGTCGACGCCATGACAGCCAGTGGCGCAATACCTCTGTTGATGAGGGGTATTACGGTGACAGGAACGACTGGTGGTATCTATTGGGATGGTGGGATAGTGGACTATCATATGGCTTATCCTTATGATCGCAGTGATGGTAAGATTGTTTTATTGCCACACTTCATGCACGACGTTCTAGTTGGTTGGTTTGACAAGCATCTGCCGATGTTTGGCAAAGCTAAGCAGGAATTCATGTCTGATGTATTAGTTGTTTACCCTTCGGAGGATTATGTACGTTCATTACCTCGCCAGCAGATATCTACCATGGATGATTTTGATCATTTTGGTCAAGACCAGCAAGGGCGAATCGCCTACTGGGATGCTATATCATCTAAGAGCCTCGATCTGGGGGCAGAATTCAAGGAGCGCATCGAATCCGATACCTTGAGGGAAGTTATGCGACCCTATTAAACAAAAAAGCCTGCTATGGTAAGTAGCAGGCGCGTCATCATGAAAAAGGTATAAAATCGTATTGTATTTTATATGCTGCAAGTAAAGTATAAACTATTATATCAGCAAGAATATGGTTGCGATAATAGTGAAGTTTCACAAACAATATTGGCGAATTACTCAATAAGCGTTATTTCGTACTATTCGAAACGCATTTAGCGAAATAATGAAGCTTGAAGAGATCGAACTGAAATAGCTGAGGATTGTTGCTTTTTAGATTGTCCACAATCCGCTCCATTCGACGATTTAACACCGTAACAAAAGGTCGTAACAGTCCCCACTTTTTGAGTCCACGGTAGGTGCGGAGTAACCGGGTGTTGATTGTTTCATCCTTTTGGTAGAGTTGACAGAGGTTTACCAAAGCATCCTTGGTCTCCTCTAAGTAGACCTCTACAGATTTTAACCCTCCGTGTTTTATTGGATTGTCGATGTGTACGATGGGATGCTCAGCGCTGACTTGATGAGCCCAATAGACATCCTCGTAACCATAAGTGTTGATGGATTCATCAAACCTATATTGAGTAGTGACTGCTCTCGGTACGACGAAGTTGTTGGAGTGAAACAACTCAGTTGCTCTCTTATTACGTCTACTGGCTTTGGGCGATTCTCTATTGCTCCCATAACGCCAGTGTAGCTTATATATCGACCTCTTTGGTTCTTTTTTGGGATACGTGCGTCCCCCAGATATAATTGCCCTTGGTTGGTCTACTATGGCGGCGATATACTTTTTAATATACCTTTTAGAGATGATTTTACTATCCGAATCAATGAACAGGAGGTGTTCAAACCGTGCTAAGCTCGCAAGTTTATTCCTGATTTTTGCCCTGCCGCAGTGATCGGTTAGCTCGACATAATTGACACCCATAAGATGCTGTATGGCACGGTTGATCTTGTGATACTGAGGTTGTGATACATCATCGAGACATATGATTTCAAATCGACATTTAGCTTTGCCACATTGAGAGACGAACTCTTGGACAAGATTTACGACCGATTGATTGTAAATAGGGATGAGGATAGAAATCAAACCGCATCAATTTTTCCACGCAGTCCAAGTTCTACAGCTTGGAGGTTGGATATCTCACCATCATTAACATCAAATTTGAGAAGGGTACGAAACTTGTGAAACCCTATGACCCCGCAAGCTCCAGGATTCATATGGAGGAGGTCATGTTTCTGATCGCGCATCACTTTAAGAATATGCGAGTGTCCGCAGATGTAGAGGTCAGGTTTTTCTTTTAAGATGGTTTCTTTAGCTTTTTTATAAAGCCTGCCGGGATATCCACCTATATGAATGATGTAGACCTTAACGCCTCCAACCGTAAATATCTGCTCCAGAGGATATTGCGTTCTAAGGGGCTTGCCATCAATATTACCCCACACCATCCTGACGGGAGGGCCGATTTGCTCGAGTTGATCTGCTGTCGCAACGTCCCCAATATCTCCTGCATGCCAAATTTCATCTGCGTCTTTGACATGTTTGATTACGTCATTTCCGAGATAGCTATGAGTATCAGAAATCAGTGCAATATGTGGCACAAGTATTTAGCCTATGAGTTTTATAACAAAGACTGAACGGCTTCTTCGAGATTGCGGCGTGGATTTACGTATGCGATCTTTCCGTCTCTATCTACTAAAAATGTCCTTGGAATACTGCGCACACCATATGCTGCGGCAGCAGCACTGTCCCATTTGCGCAAGTCACTGACATGCGTATCCCACTTGAGATTGTCTTTTGCTATGGCGTCTAGCCAACGTTTTTTCTGACTTTTCATCTGAGAATTCAGTTGATTCTCTGGAAAGCGCTTTTTAGTACGCTCATCTAAGCCATCCAGGGATACACTAAATACGGTAAATCCTTGATCCTTATATTTATCATATACGCGCACAACGTTAGGATTCTCACGTCGACATGGTCCACACCAGCTTGCCCAAAAATCTAATAAAACGATCTGCCCTTTGAGTTCAGAAAGACTCCTATCCAGTCCGCCAACATCGGGGAGTGTGATCTCTGGGGCGCTTTCACCTACTCTGACTTTTTCAGTCGCCATCTTTCGGAGGGCTTCTTTATTCATAGCTTGGGCGAAAGTGTTGTACTTATTAGCAAAGTCTTCGCCACCATGTGTGCTATTCAATTTCTTACTGACCTGCATGTGTAGATCAGAAAACTCCACGCTACCCCCAAACAACTGTAGCGCCATCATCATTGCGATAGGGCCATCTGCTTCTTTCAAGACATAATTTTGTAAAGACTTGACATCGGTCTCACCATTAACATATGCTTTCATCTGATTGACATAGGCGCTGCTGGATGGAGAGCCTTCGACGCTGTATCCAAAGCTCGCAAGGGTGTTGAGGTCGCCATCAACTTTAACCCCGGTTTCTGCACCATCAAGTATGAGATACGCTGATTTGGCGCCAACTCTGATCCGATAGGTGCCTGCATCGGGTGCTACTTCCATAGGAATAGAAAATGAACCTGATCCGTCCGTTTCTCCTCTGGCGACAACACTATTGGCATTTTCAAACAGGTCAACCTTGTCAAAATATACTGATAGGTCTGAAGCGTTAGCTATTTTTCCTTTGATCTTATATCCTTCTTCGGCACAGCTCATGAGCAATACCATACTGGTAAATAATAGTGCTACTATTGAAGATATAGCTGAGTTGTTGATCATATTTTTTACAAGCATAATTCTTAAGTTTTTCTACGCTTAAAATGAATTACAAAATTATGAAATATAGAGATACGAATCTATAACTCCAATATGAAAAGCATATTGTGATTATACATACTATGGGTTATCCTTTCTATTAATGCAATCCACCATAAGATAATTACCCTTTCACGACTAGTGTAGACGTACTATTTTCACTTCTCAATGTTAACGATAAACCAATTTAATAAGGAGTCCTTTGACATCCAGCGTGAGCAGACTTTTGAGAAAGGATCTTTCTTCGATGTTAATAGTTCTGGCGATAGATTGATTTCCTTGTATTACTACAATAACTTCTTGGTTGAGGTTTACTTCAACCCTTATATCAATGAGGTAGAACGTTTCGTCGCTCTCAGTCTATGGGATGCAGCGGATAAGTACATTGACCTCAACCAACTCTTCGTAGAGGCTTAAGCTATCCATCCTTAGATCATACGATTTACCAAAAAGAAGATGATTAGATAAATCCATAAGGCATCGATAAAGTGCCAGTAGATGCTCAATGCCATTAACCGTCGCTTCTTATCAGGGTCTGATAAGTACACCAATACGCTTGCAGGCTCAACTAATCTCTTCCTGGCATCTCTAATAAAGAACCCTAAGAATGGGAGTCCTCCGATGACATGTGCGAGGTGAATGGCCGAGATTACGTATAGATAACTCGCCATATTACTGCTGGCAAGACCGATGTTCATGGCTATCATCTGATTCCAAGCGAAGATCTGACCGATCAGGAACAAGATGCTCAAAATCATCGTAGCCCATAGCAAGGACTTGTATCGACTGGTTTGATCATTTTCATAGGCTTTCTTGGTCTCTATCAGTGTGTAACTCGATCCAGTAAGGAGTATGGTATTGGCGTAGAACAAGATGGGTATATCTACTGGGGCTTCACCACTTTGTATTCGTGAATAGATGTAAGCAAAACTAAATCCAAGAAATAATGCGGTTATGCTGCCTAAGACCAAGGTGATTTTGATATATATTGGATGAATCAAAAAATCACGTTCAGTGGCCATGGCTTGTTTTATCTATGGTGAGTAACGCACACATAAAACAGAAAGTTGCCATTTTGTAAAATAGCATTGATATACTTTTACTTCATTTATATAGCTTGCGCACAAACACGAATCTAATGGCAAAGCACATCTCACATCAAACGATGACAGTGGCCCGTACTGCACATTACTCGACCTATGGTTCGCTTAACAAAGAGACTACCAAATATATCTGGGTGGTTATGCATGGCTATGGTCAGTTGGCACGAAACATCATAAATAAGTTCGATAAGTTAGATCCAGAGGAGCACTTCGTTATAGCAGTAGAGGGACTTAATAGATTCTATTGGCACAACGAGGACAGAGATCCAGTAGCATGCTGGATGACTAAGGAGGATCGCTATGATGAAATTCATGATTTCACGAGATATTTAGATCAAGTCTATCAGCGATATGCGAGCCATGTCAATCAGGATTCAGTAGAATTTATATTGCTGGGCTTCTCTCAAGGCTGTGCTACCATGTGGAGATGGATTCACGCCTCTCAACCACACTATGATATTGCCATAAACTGGGCTGGATGGATACCAGAAGACCTATCCTATAGGCATCTCGACGACTACCTAAGTGATAAGGAGCATCATCTCTGGTATGGAGATGATGACCGGTTCATGACAGATAAGGCCATAGGGGATATTAAGAAAGTAATAGAGTCCAATGATCTATCAGTGCGTATAGAGAAGTTTAGTGGTGGACATAAGATCGTGCGCAGTGAGTTTATGCGCTTCATCAACACTTACATCCTGTCGTAATCATAACTAAGCAGGACAGGGGTAATCCCATCAGTCACTCTGAAGTAATGACTCAATCGATGCCCAATGACCCAAATGATCTGATCACCTTGTACAAGTAATTTTACTTGCTCTTTTTCGAATTTATTTAGTTTTAATTCGCCGAAGAAGTCACTCAGCTTCTTAGTTTGACCGTTCATTCCATATGGAGCAAATCGATCTCCGATTGACCAGCTTCGTACAGTAAGCGGCCCTTGGGCAAAGTCGATATTTGATAATTCGACATTAGGATCAGACGTGAACGGAGTGGTGTCCGTAGGAGAGAGCGAAAGCGTACCAGAGCCTATGTCGTAACTACCCGGACCTGATATGCTGACGTCTACAGCAGTTTTCTCTGAAATAAGCCTTATGAGGAGTTGTTCTTTTTTGACGACGGCCTCGTGGGTGGCACTACTAAAATAGCGTTCTTCGCTTCCATGACGTTGCAAGATCAGATCAGCTTGAGTCTTGTTAAATCCAAAGTCCTTAATCAGATAATAAAGCAGCAATCCAGGTGTCCCATGTTCAGCAATTGAACTCAACGAGTTCACAATTGTGAGTTCTCCTTTTTGCTCCAAATGATGGGCTCTCTCTTTGGTGATATAGTAATCTCTGAGTCGCCTTTCTTCTTCAAGATACCTGTGTGTACCACGAATGCCTTTCTGGGACCGTAGAATCTTATTATACATCGCCTTGAGGACTTCATTGCGGATAAAATTCCGATCATAATCAGATTTCAGATTGCTCTGATCCAAGCGATAGGGTATGTCATGTTGATTGGTGTAGGCTACTATTTCTGATTTGTCAAGGCTGAGAAAAGGTCTTCGGATCTGGCCTACCTGTGCCCGCATCGAGGTAAGGCCAGTAAGGTTAGCTCCTCTGGTCATATTGATCAGCATGGTTTCTACTTGATCATCTGCGTGATGTGCTGTACAGAGATAATCTAATTGTTGCTCAAGCATTACTGCATTAAAAAAATCAAAGCGTATATCTCGGGCTTTCTCTTGGAGGTTGCCGCTTTGCAAGCTGGATACCTGGTCTTGACTTAATTCATATATATAGCAGGCAATGTCCTTAGCTTCGCAATAGGACTCTACAAGTCGTTGATCTTGATTGGATTCATCACCCCTCAGATGATAATTAATATGAGCGACAGATACCTTGTAGCCAGATGTGTATAAATAATGCAGCAGGCTCATAGAGTCCACTCCGCCACTTACTCCAATGAGTAGCTGTGAAGACTTATTAAAAAGAGATTCTTTTTCAATAAATTTGTGGACCTTATCGGCAAGTGGCATGATTGTCATCTATCCGTGCAAAAATAGAGATATATCTTATGAGAGCATTCAATTATCTGTTGTGTATACTTGCGTTTGGACTGTTTGTGGCGTGTAATTCTGGCGCATCAGGGGCCAAGAAAGGGTTAGTGATCGACAAATCACTGCTGCCAGACAAAGTCTTTCCAGCAGAGATACAAAAAGGAGGAAAATTTACATCTGTACAAGAGATCAGAAATCAGGCCAAAGCTATGATCGATAGCAGAATACAAAAGGAACCCGACCCACTTGCCATGATCACTCATGATTATTTCCTTCCTGAGTTTGTTTTCAATGGTAAGGAAATGTCGAAGTTAGATGAGTACCTGGGATATTGGATAAAGTTTGAAGAAGACTTCACCTATCAATATGGATATTATGGCGCTCTTGCTGGTACCGGGATCTATCACTACCGCAATGATGATGAGGCGATGCTCATGCTCAATGATGATGAGACCCTAGAACCCAAATCATGGGTATTGCGAACTAATGGTCGTGCATTTGCTTTAGTGGGGCGTCATGATTTTGGTGTGAACAACGGTATGCAAATCAAATTAGATACACAATCGAGCAAGCCAGCTAAACCGTATTCAGCCTCTAAGTAATCCTATTATCTTCTGACTCCTGACCCTAAAGGTGTATTCGGGATCGTTTGAGGTTGTCTGCCCTGTACCTGTGGCATGGAGAAGGTCTTGATTTTTGGCAAGACATACTTGGCGAATAGTTTGCACTCATCCGCATGAGGATATCCAGAAAATATAAAGGCTCTGATACCCAGTGCCATATAAGATTGAATCTTAGCCAATACTTGGTCCGGATTGCCCACAATTGCCGCCCCGCATCCAGATCGGGCTTTACCTATACCGGTCCATAGGTTGTCTTCTACATATCCCTCTTCATCTGACATCTCTCTGACTTGCGATTGTCGAGACACCCCATAAGACTTAGCATCCAATGCACGTTCTCGGATCTCAGTGCCTTTCTCTTCATCGATATGGCTCATTAACTGTCTGGCAGCTTCTCGGGCTTCTGCTTCCGTTTCTCTTACAATCATATGGATACGCAATCCAAAATCCACAGTCCGACCATACCCTTGAGCCCGTTCACTCATCGTTGTCATTAGTTCTTTTAGCCGTCCAATAGGCTCGGGCCACATGAGGTATACATCGCAATGCTCCGCACATAGATCTACAGCAGGAGGGGAGTATCCACCAAAGTACAGCAGCGGTCCGCCATTCTGTTGATAGGGCTTCATCGGTGCCGTATTATCCAGTTTTAGATTGTAGAACTGGCCTTGATGATCGACATATTCTTGGGTCCAACCTTGTTTAAGGATTTGGATCACCTCACGTGAGCGCTGATATCTATCCTCAGAGCTCATTTCTGTGCCTGGCAGATTGGACGATATGATGTTGATCGTCAGGCGACCTTTTAGGATATGGTCTAAGGTGGCTATGGCCCTGCCGAGCATGGGGGGATGCACCTCGCCGCATCGGATAGCGGTGAGCAGATTGATCTGCTGTGTGAGGGGAGCCACTGCGGATGCAAATGTCAAGGTGTCCTGACCAACCTGATAAGATGAGGGGCATAGGATATTACGATAACCAAGGCGATCAGCAGTGAGGAGCACATTGGATGTGTTATTCCAGTCGCTCTTATATCGCAGATCGTGCCTGCCTAAGAACTGATCATCGCCATTGCAGATAGGAGCAAACCATGCCACTTCCGCACCCGCTACATCTTGAGATCGTATGATTATTTCTGACATGATTACGCTATGTCTTCTCCTTTACTTGCCTGCCACAAGGCGTACCACTCTTCATGCGTGATGTTGATTTTAGTTGCCGCCAAAGCATCATGGATTCTGGCAATTTTTGACGTGCCCAGTACAGGAATCAATCCTGCGGGATGCTTCATTAACCAGGCCAGCATGAGCTGATCGAGTTGGCAATTGTATTTTTCTTGGATAGGTCCGGCGACTTCTCGAATACGCACTACATTCTCGTCATCGCTAGAACTAAACAGCTTACCGCCTCCCAGTGGCGACCAGATTGTAGGCCTAATATCATGTCGCTGACATTGGACAATTACCCCATCTTCAAAAGCTTGTGTATGTAGTATCGAAGCCTCAACTTGATTAGTGACTAAGGGTATATGAGCATGCAATAGTTCAAACTGATCTGTGGTAAAATTGGATACTCCAAAATACTTCACCTTGCCATCTTTATGAAGTTGTTCGAAAGCACCTGCGATCTCAGCGGCATCCATCAAGAAGTCTGGCCTATGGATTAAGAGTAGATCGATGTGATCCACATGGAGATCAACAAGCGACTGCTCAGCTGATGTTAGAATATGTTGAGCAGTTGAATCGTAGGATTTAACCGTGTGCTGAGGACGGTTAGGCGTGATCAACTTGATGCCGCATTTAGTGGTAAGTTGTATCTTGTTTTTTAGATCAGGGCGACGTGCGAGTACCTGTCCAAATCGACCTTCTTCAGTATAATGCCCATAGATGTCAGCATGATCAAAGTCAGTCAAGCCAAGCTCGACACATTGATCAATGAATCGTTCCAGTTCATTCGTAGTCATGTTTACACCCCATGAACCCAGTCGCATGGTGCCGATGATTAATGGGGAGAAGCTTATATCTGTATCCATCGCTCTAATTATATGTACTCTACAAACATATCTATTATCTGGTTACCAGTAGATATCCTGTATAGTCAGATGGAGTAATATCAATTAGAAACGTGGTTTTGAGTGAAGAGTAGATAAATCTCGCCTTAGGACATATTGATCGTTTTATGATACCTTCAGCAGTAATCATAGTTGGAATTTTTGATTTCCTGTTTTTAGTTATATCAACTATAGGTACATTCACTACATGCTCGATCTGATCATTGTTTTGTGCTACTTCGTTGGTATAATGCTACTGGCATTATCTGGTCGCACCTCGGATGAAGCAACCATCGAAGAGTACTTTTTGAGTTCTCGTAACCTGCGGTGGCCATCAATTGCACTCAGCTCCATCGCTACTAATATCAACGGCTATCAGTTTCTGGGTATGATGGGCTCAGCCTATCTATTTGGATTAGCACAAGCAAGTCTTGAGATCAACGCCATTCAAGGAATCCTGATGGCCGCATTCATATTCGTGCCGCTGTTCCTCAAGGAGCAGGTCATTACCGTTACGCAATACATCAAGAAACGTCTTGGAAGTACTGTAGCGCTCGTTTATTCATTGGCTAATCTGTTGATCTTTTCTACGATCACCTTGGGAGCAGCCTTGTTTTGGGGAGCTTATGCGGCGGATTTAGTCTTTGCTGATTATCTGTCATTCATCAGTGATGATCGGATCATCCGGATCGCCGTAATCATCATCGCCCTGGGTGTCTTTTCAGCGATCTATACCTATTTGGGAGGGCTCAATGCCGTCGTCAAGACTGATATTTTACAGTTTAGCATATTGCTCATCGGAGGTTTTGTAGTCTTATTTGTTTCGATCAAACATCTGGGAGGGTGGTCTCAGCTCTATGAGAAGACTCCTCAATTGATGCACCTTCACTTACCAGCGGATCATCCGACGTTGCCGTGGATACACATATTTGGACTCTTCTTGCTTAATATTAATTATTGGTGCGCTAATCAGACAATCATGCAGCGTTCTCTCGCCGCTAAAAGTCTAAGAGAAGCCCAGATCGGCCTTATGGTTGGCGGTTTGATGAAGATCGTCATGGCGGTCTTAATAGTAGTGCCAGGAATAGCTCTATATGGGATATTAGGAGAGAGTGGCCTATCAGAACCCGATATGGCTTTCCCATATTTAGTGAGTACTTATTTGCCTATAGGCCTCAAAGGAATCATACTCTGTGCACTTTTTGCTTCTCTGATGAGCACGGTAGATTCTACATTCAATTCTATGGCAACTCTCTGGTCCATCGATATCTATAAAGTCTATATTAAGCCGGATGCCACAGATCAGCAGGTGGTACGTGCTGGCAAGAATACCATTTTGATCACCCTAATCACCGGAATCGTCATGGGGCTGATACTGAGCTACCTCAAGTTTGACAATCCTGAAGCGGCCTTCACGCATACACTCAATGAACTACGCTACTATATTAATTGTGGTATCGTGGTGTTGATCTGTACGGCCGCATTTATGGTTGCGCCGATACCGAGGGTCACATTGCTCGCCTTTTTTGTCACCATTCCATTGCACCTATTGATCATAAGGGTGTTTCCAGAAATGAACTATTTTGTTCGGGCGATGTGGGTGATACTGATCGCTTATAGCATCTCATCCATTAGCGGAATTACCAAGGGATGGCGTCACCCCAAAGATTTCTTCAAAAGTGATAGCACAGAGATTAGGTGGTTTGGAATGGGTCTGCTTTTAGCACTGATCATGCTACACATAGTTTTTCATTAATTTATATATCGATAAAATCAGATATGTAAGTGCCATTAGTACCTTTGATGCTTATCCATTGAGAAAGAGATGATCCACTTTTTTGAGACAAGTAGCAAATCCATATATGCTGTTCAGAAAGCATCTGGCATACAGGAGGAAGAATTAGCTAAGCTCATTTGGTTATTTGCTGGTGCAAAGCATATTTCAGACCAGTCTATTGAAGGCAATTATATTGGTCCCAGAGCGACCATGATCACGCCGTGGAGTACCAATGCTGTAGAGATTACGCAAAATATGGGTATCGAGGGGGTGGAGCGGATTGAGCAATTTACCCCACACCAAGACGATTTTGACCCGATGCTATTACAGCCCTATACTTTATTGTCTCAGGATCTATACGATATCAATATCTCACCAGAGTCAGTAATTGAGATCAAGGATATCCAAGCCTATAATGTACAAGAGGGCCTCAGTCTGAGCGTTGATGAAGTCACTTACTTGGAGGACATCTCTAAGCAATTGGGTAGACTATTGACAGACTCTGAAGTGTTTGGCTTTAGCCAGGTTAATAGCGAACACTGTCGTCATAAGATTTTCAATGGCACTTTCGTCATCGATGGCGTGGAGAAAGACAGATCGCTCTTTCAGATGATCAAGGAAACCTCTAAAGAGCATCCCAACTCAATCGTATCTGCCTATAAGGATAACGTTGCTTTTATTCAGGGACCAAGTGTGGAGCAGTTTGCTCCGGAGCAAGCAGATCGACCTTCTGATTATCAGATTAAAAAGTTTGACTCAGTGTTGTCGCTTAAGGCAGAGACACATAATTTTCCAACTACTGTTGAGCCATTCAATGGTGCTGCGACAGGGTCGGGAGGAGAGATCAGAGATCGTTTAGCTGGAGGTACGGGGTCTATACCCTTGGCAGGCACGGCAGTGTATATGACGAGCTATAGCAGACTCAGCGAGAATAGACCTTGGGAGGGGGCTTTCCCCGCAAGAGAATGGCTCTACCAAACTCCTCTCGATATCTTGATAAAAGCCTCCAATGGAGCCTCAGATTTTGGCAATAAGTTTGGGCAGCCGCTGATCTGTGGATCGCTTCTCACATTTGAACATATCGAAGGGAGCGAACTTTTGGGTTTTGACAAGGTGATCATGCAGGCAGGAGGCATCGGTTATGGCAAGAAAGAGATGGCCCTCAAAAACAAGCCTCAAGCAGATGACGATATCGTAATCCTCGGTGGTGACAACTATCGCATCGGGATGGGAGGAGCAGCTGTGTCATCCGCAGATACTGGAGCGTTTAGCTCTGGCCTTGAACTCAATGCAGTACAACGTTCTAATCCTGAGATGCAGAAGAGAGCGGCCAATACTATCAGAGCCTTAGTGGAATCTGATCTGAATCCAATCGTATCGATACACGATCATGGAGCTGGGGGCCACCTCAACTGTCTATCAGAGCTGGTCGAAGAGACTGGAGGGAAGATCGATCTGGACAAGTTGCCTATCGGTGACCCAACTTTATCTGCTAAGGAGATCATTGGCAATGAGTCTCAGGAAAGAATGGGCCTCGTCATCGGTGCTAAAGATATAGACCTATTACAGCGCATTGCAGATAGAGAGCGCACACCGATGTATCAAGTTGGTAAGGTTACGGCCGATGATCGTTTTTCTTTTCAGTCGAGCAAGACGGGAGAGTGTCCGATGGACATGGAATTGGATCACATGTTTGGTAACAATCCTAAGACGATCATGGAGGATGACACTCGTGATCGACGCTTTGAATCCGTGGGATACGAGGAGTCGCAGTTATCAGAATATATCAGCGCCGTCCTTAGATTGGAAGCAGTAGCGTGTAAAGACTGGCTGACGAATAAAGTAGATCGCTGCGTAGGAGGTAAAGTCGCTATCCAACAATGTGTTGGACCGCTGCAGTTACCGTTGAACAACTGTGCCGTGATGGCACTGGATTATAGCAGTACATTAGGTATTGCAACGAGCATTGGACATGCACCAGTGAGTGGACTAATCGATGCTGCTGCAGGAGCCCGCAATGCCATTGCAGAAGCCTTGACGAATATCGTTTGGGCTCCGCTATCAGAACAGATCAAGTCTATCTCGCTATCGGCGAACTGGATGTGGCCTTGCAAAAACCCGGGAGAAGATGCTCGATTATATGAAGCGGTCTCTGCTGTGTCTCAGTTTGCCATAACTCTTGGAATCAATATCCCTACAGGAAAAGATTCTATGTCGATGGCACAAAAGTATGATGATAAGACGGTCTTAGCACCTGGTACTGTGGTGATCTCTGCGGCTGGACAATGTGCAGACTTTACTCAGGTGATCACACCGGTTTTGGATAGAGCGGGTGGAGGGATCTATTATATAGATATGTCATCTGCGCCGCTGGCCTTAGGTGGTTCGTCCTTCGCTCAGACCCGCAACGCCATAGGGCAGACTTGTCCTGATATTACTGATGCTGGATACTTCAAAACTTGTTTTGAGGCGATTCAAAAGGCGATAACCGAAGGGCATATCCTTGCTGGTCACGATATCTCGGCTGGAGGTATGATGACTACGCTATTGGAGATGTGTTTTTCAGATAATGATCTTGGAGTAAACGTAGACTTTTCTGGACTATCGGAATCTGACCTGATCAAGATTCTATTTGCCGAAAATGCTGGTGTGATTATCCAAGCCAAGGATGACGCTTTTCAGAAGTTCATGGATGCTCGAGGTGTCAAGATGCAGCTTATTGGTCAGGTTTCAGAATCAGACCAGATCAATATCTATCAGAATAAAAAGAGATATCAGTTTTCCATATCAGAATTGCGTGATCAATGGTATGAGACATCCTATCTATTAGATCGACATCAAACTGCCAATGGCTTAGCTCAAGATCGCTATGATAATTACAAGGCGCAACCGCTCAAATACAGCTTTCCAGATCACTTTGATGGGACCTTACCCAATATCATCGTGAAGAATAAGCCGCAGGCTGCTCTCGTCAGAGAGAAGGGGAGCAATAGCGAGCGTGAGATGGCTAATGCTTTGTACAGAGCAGGGTTTGCCGTGAGAGATGTACATATGACCGATTTGGTATCAGGCCGAGAAACACTTGAGGATGTTAGATTCTTAGGGGCTGTTGGAGGCTTCTCTAATAGTGATGTCTTAGGCTCGGCGAAGGGTTGGGCTGGCGCATTTAAATATAATGATCGAGCACGGACGGCTCTACAACAGTTTTTTGGCCGGGAGGATACACTGTCTGTCGGGATCTGCAATGGATGTCAACTTTTCTTAGAGTTGGACCTGATAAACCCTGATCATAAGCGACTCTCCAAGATGACCTACAATGATTCTCATAAGCACGAAAGCGCCTTCACTTCAGTGACTGTTCAGGAAAATCAATCGGTAATGCTAAGTAATTTGGCTGGATCTACTTTGGGCGTCTGGATATCCCATGGAGAGGGCAAGTTTAGCTTGCCAATGCCAGAGAGCGATTATCATATCGTTGGGAAGTATGGCTATGACGGGTATCCATCAAATCCGAATGGTAGTGACTATAACGTGGCGATGATCGCCAGTCCAGATGGTCGCCACTTGGCGACAATGCCGCATATTGAGCGCTCATTTTATGCGTGGAATTGGCCACATTACCCGTCAGATAGATCGGATAAAGCAAGTCCATGGGCTCAAGCGTTTGTCAATGCGTTGGAGTGGATGAAAGTCTAGTATACGATACGGCTTTTTGTAGCTGATGGCTTGTGGAAAGGAGAGTAAGTCATTATACTTATAAGTATTTGAATGAATGCTGTAACATTTTCTTAACGGCATGCGTCTTCACGATATAACCGAGATAGTGGGTCGCCATGACCAGTTAATTAACCATTCAAATTATTATGAAGAAGCTAATAAGCATATCCGTACTATTCATTTTTGCTGTGAACCTATTTGGTCAGAATATCATCGATCGTCACTTCGAGTATCTTGTAGATTCTGACGAGAGTACTGTAATCCATGTAGCAGGCCTGACGTTCCAGCTGGCCTCCAATTTTATTCCAGAAGAAGATGACACAGGAGAGTTCTTGCAGTCAATTGAGTCGTTTGATCTCGTTGCCATGGATGATCAATCCAATGCTCAAGGATTGTACAATACCGCCTTAGGCCATATCGGAAATGATTATGAGGAGTTGATGAACATCAAGGATAAAGAAGGAAATTTCTCCCTATTCATAGATGAAGAAGAAGGCATTGTTTACGAGATCGTCGGAACAGGTGCGAGCGATGATGATTTTGTCATATTCTCACTACTAGGTGAGATGAGATTAGATCAAGTAGGCGAGTTGATTAACAAGATAGATGATCAAGATTTTAAAGTGCTAAAAGATTTGGACATAAAGTCTATAGAGGATGTCAAGGTCTATCCTAATCCAGTGACAGCATCTGGAGATTTATCAATCGAAGTGCCGTTTGATATGATCGGGTCGAGGGCGACTATTTATGATGCATCTGGTGCTACAGTTAGAACATTAATAATCAATCAAGGCACGCAAAAAATCAAGATGGATGTAGATCCAGGTTACCACGTAATTGCTCTTGATAAAGATGGGACTACCATCAAAAAGAAAGTATTAGTGATTAGATAGCATATAGATCACATTATATAGAGAAGACCTAAGATGCTATGGATCATCTTAGGTCTTCTTTGTTTTATGCATCACGAGATATAGCACTCCGCCTATGACCAAGGCAGAACCGATAATCTGAGTTGAGTTCAGATGCTCGCCCAACAATAAAGTAGCTAAGACAATTGTAGCTACAGGCCCGATGGTTCCGATGATGGAGCTATTGTTAGCACCGATGATCTTGATGCCTTCTACTATTAAGAAAGATGGTAACACGGTTGCCAGTATAGCCATCAGAAAGGCATAGATATAGACCCACATGGAAAATTCTAATAGGTTGAAACCGTTGATCACTGCATTGTGAACCAGTATCGCTATACAAGCGGTAATCATGGCTGCGGCATTGTACACCCTACTGTTGATCTTGGTAATGATCGCTTGGCTTCCTACGAGGTATATGGAATAAAAGAATGCTGAGCCAATGACAAATGTGCCACCTAAAGCTAACTGTTGCCCTTGATTAATCGCCATGTTGCCGTAGAATGCGATCATAATCCCTAAGTAGGCCAGTAAGATTGCGATGAGCTGGCTGAACTTGGCCTTCTGGCCAAGGAACAAATAGGACAGAATAATGACGAAAGTTGGATAGATAAATATGATGATGCGCTCTAAGCTTGCATCGATATATTGCAGACCGACGAGATCCAATAAGCTGGCGATATAATAGCCCATCAACCCTAAGAGCATGATACTCCACTTATGCCGCTTGAGCTGTGCGAAACTGTTACTGTCGTTGCGGCCGAAGTATATCAATAGTCCTATAAAGAAGGGCAGTGATATCAACATTCTGAGCATCAGTAAAGAGGTGGCGTCAACATCGTGCAGGTAGGCCAACTTAACCAACACAGCCTTTGTCGAAAACAGGATTGCTCCAGCTAAAGAGTATAGGATGCCGATATAGGTCGATGATTGCTTCAGAATTTTATTTTGAGATGACAGAACGAATTGTCAAAGTTCAGAAATATATTTGGTAGTAGCTAAAACAGAGCGGTATGAACTTCCCCTTTGATCAGGATATCATCTTAGAAAATGAACGTGTCATCTTGCGACCGATCAACATAAGTTCAGATGCCGAAACACTGTGGCCGATCAATGAGGCCAATCCTATGCTGACGCAGTATTTTCCGAACATGATTAGTGATCGTGATAGTTTTGAACTGTTTTTTGAATCAGCGCTACAATTGAAAGAAGCGAAGAGTAAGTATCCGTTCATCATCACAGATAAGCGCAGCAAGCAAGCTGCTGGGTCCACCAGCTTTATGAATATCGACATCGCTAATGAACGACTTGAGATTGGGTCAACCTATTTAGGGCCTCAATTCCATCAAACTGGTCTTAATCGCAATGTCAAGTTGCTCATGCTCAGTTATGCCTTTGAGCTATTACAGGTCAAGAGAGTAGAACTCAAAACCGATGCTAGGAATGTTCAGTCGCGCACGGCGATGGAAGGGATGGGAGCTCAATACGAAGGAAGTCTCCGCAGTCATACGATTATGACTGATGGGTATAGGCGAGACACGGCGTACTATAGTATATTAATCGATGAGTGGCCTCAGGTAAAGGCTCAGTTATTACTGAAAATAAAATGAGGCTACTCCAGTAAATGGAACAGCCTCAAATCGGTTTGGGTTGGCCTATTTCTTAACGAGTTACCGATACTCGGTAGGACTCGGCTTGGTCATCATTCTCAATGCGCAAGATCAGATTACCTACTGTATTCAAGCTTTTGATGTCTATAGTCTGGGATGTACTTACTATCTCTTGCTGGATCAGGCGCTTGCCGATGATATTGTACAGTTCGATTGTGCCACCGATATAGTTATTGGGCACATTTACATTTAATATATCCGAAGTTGGATTAGGATATAATTCAACTTGAGTTATTTCTGATTCAGCTGCTAACCAGTCGATTTCTATACCATTGGACTCTATACTACCTGTGACAATCTCTGCCGTCATACCAGTACCGATCGATAGCACTTCACTCAATGCAATATTACGAGTAGGGACGATAACCAATTCAAAAGCAAGCGGCTCTGTATTGTCTAAGTCCATATATAGGAAGTTGAGTCGCTGTGCATCTGGCGAGTAAGTCTGTAACTTGTCTTGACCATAATCGTGTTGGATATCACTTACGGAAGCGTGATCAACATTGAACTGTGCCGAGATGCCAACTACACCATCAGGATGTGCTATATTGATGGGTATCGTGTAGGCCTGATTTGCTCTTAGTTCTTGGTTAGTAATTTCGATGGCATAAGGGTTTTCGATTAGCGGAGCGATGTCTGGTCCACTTCCACTGAAGTCGATATTTATGGAGCCCATCCGTGTCTCATAAGGTATCATGCTCATGTCTTCAGTGACAAGTTCTACTGGTAGATTATCCAAGGCTGATATATTGATGATCGTACTCTCTTTGATCTCGCCTGTGACATTGAAACATAGCCTTGTGATTGTTGAACCATCCTGAACACCAGAAGAGAGGCTTTCAGGATCCACCCATAGTGCGCGCAATTCTCCATTCGCAATCTGACCTGTACCAAATTGCATATCTGGTAAATCTATATTCTCAGCATGACTGAATGCCAGCAGCGTTGGATCAAACTTAATTCCAAACTGCATCGCTATGACTTCTTCGAAGTTGGCCACCTTAAGAGGTACGCAAATCTGTTCCCCCGAAATAGCATTCACTTGAGGAGTAATAAATGTTACCCTCTCAACACTCTGAGCGAGAGCAGATTGCAATGCCAAGAAGAATATAAGTGATGTGATGCTGATGATATTGTTCATGCTAACCTTAGTTTCTAAAAGTTATGTCTTAAACCAAATTGCAGTCTCAAGAATGATAGATTTTCATTGATTCCGTAATCTGCACTGCTTATAGCGTTGAGCTGCTGGTAGTAATTTAAACGACTCACCAACTCTATTCGTTCATTGAATGGAATACCGATACCAGCACCAAAGATTAGATAGGAATTGCGCCCATCTCTATATAGCCCTTGGGTATCGTCAGTAATTGAATATTCCTCTATATCGGATCGATTTATAAATCCATTGTAGTCTTGGACAAGACTGATGGCTCCACCGAACTCGAGATCAAAGTAGATTTTATCGAGATCATTGCGATAGAGCACGGATAGAGGTAACAAGAGTTGGTTAAATCTGTTAATTCTGGTTCTTCGTTGAGAGACACTCTCACTTAAGATGGCTGTGCCAAAGACTTGCATAACTCCATCTACAGTAATTATCTCTTCTAATAGAACGTCATCGACTACTACGTCTCTGGTGAATTCAAGTACAGAGTCCGAACTCTTGACCAATTGCGCAAAAGTTAGCCCAGTTTGAACACTTATATTATCGGTGAATTTGTAACCAAATTTCAAATCTCCAGTAAATGAGATCAAGTTAGACTCAGCTATTCGTCTTCTCGTTAATTCATTTGCTGTGGCAGCAATGTTATTCATAGCGGCCGCATTAGATAGAGTGTTTGGAGTTGCTAATGACAATTGTGAGGTAATCCGAGATAAACCTCCTGTAAGTTCTACATAATATCTTGAGTCCTTATTATGCAATGAACTGTAATACGACTTTAGTCGATCAGCTTCAGGTTTCTCTGGGAGTGCGTCGAGGCCTATATGTAATGGTTCAATGGCTCGTTGTAGTTTGGCAAGTCCAAAAGTCTCTATTGTTGAATGCTCAGTATTCTTAACAAGATCACTGCGCTTTGTGAAATCAAATACAGTTGGAGAGACTGAAAACAAAGAGGAGTTATTAGCCAGTCCGATTCTACTCCAATTACTACCGCTTGCACCATTATGCAACGTGATATGGTTATTACCAGATATCTCTGTTTTAGCTAGATTCGGTAGCGACTGATCATATTGGAATTGTGTTACAGTATTGGCTCTTCTGGGAACCCCAGCGGAAGTAGCTATAGGTTCGTCTCTTTCCGATACATCTTGTTGTAATTCTCCTGTACTATAACCGGACTCGTCATCTTCATGTAGCACGGTCTGTTGCACAGTGCTAAGTTCATCTACTTGTGCTATATCGACCTTTTGATCCTGGGTAGCATTAGTATAACCTAAAAAATAAGCTCCTCCCAATAACAATATTAGGCCAGGGATTAGTAAGAAGATAGGTATCCTATTACCGGGTTCTTTGGAGGGGATATGTGGCTGTACAGCACCCCATAGCGCATCCGTGTCTATCGGATAGCTCTCCCCATCGTGATGTTGGGATAGACGTTCATCTAAATTTCTCCAATCCATGATTTTAGTTCTTTTGATTCAGCAAATACCTTTCTCAAGTATTTGCGGGCATTAGTCAAATGTACTCTGCTGGTACTATCGCTGATGCCCATATTTTTGCCGATTTCTTTATGGCTCATGCCATCTATAACATTCATCATAAATACTTCTTTAGCAGGTGATGGTATGTCATATATGATGTCCATGAGGTCCTCCATGTTCAATCCGCTTTCGATATGTTCAGAACTTTCCACATTCATACCTTGATATGATTCTAAAGGGATTATGGTTGCTTGTTTCCCCCTCAGTGCGGATAGCGCTGTATTAATTACTATAGTTTTTAGCCAGCCTTTCAATTTCTTATGGTCTTCATAGCGATCTATCGCATTGAATATTTTAATCCAACTCTCTTGGAGGACATCCTTTGCCAGCTCTTCTCTCTTCATATAACGCATCGCAACAGACATCAGCATAGGAGCATACTTCGTCAAGAGCATCTTCTGGTAGCGAGGCTCCCGTTTTTTACAACCCTTTATGATTTTATGATCTTCCAATGTCTGTTTATAAATACTGATTGATTTGTTTCTTGTTATTGTAATCGTTTCACAACAAAACTTCCTGAGCTAAACTCACATGATGAATCACTATCGGAACAATAAGTCCCAACTATTAATTCGCCTACTTCTCCATACTCCAATATCTCTACCGTTCCTCTGCATATAGTAGTAAAAGAAGGTGTAAAGAGAAGCCCGGAAAAAATGCCTTCTGTCAATGCTTCAAAACTTATTAGAAGATTATTATCCGCCGTGGCAATAAGCGTCTCGCTGTTTTGCGCTCTGCCCGTAACCCCAAAAAATATTTCGCTGTCGAGAATTAGTGTGCCCGGCTCATCACAACCCTGTAATAGAACATCGTAATTACGTTGATCATTTTCGAGCTTCACCCTCGATAAGGCGATGATTTGGTTATTATTGACGGCTGTAATTAATAGTTCCTCATCACCATCACATGGGTCCAAGGTGATTTGAAAGTTCTCTTCAGTCAACGGGATTTCGCGATCCCCACTGGCTGAACTGTAAGCTATGGTTGTGTTTGCAGGAATCTCTCCATTATTACAAATCGCAAAAGTCACATCGAACGTGATCAGGTCTCTTGCCATATCGAGATTAACAATTTGTGTAGCCGACTCACTTATTGGCGTTGCTATGGTCCGACTAAGAGTCTCCTCATCGCATTGAGAAAAGATCCGAAGAGTTAATTCACTTTCAGCTTCCACCATGAAGCATTCTGTGTCATCAAGTGCGACTTGACCAAGTCTGACGATTGATCCATCTGCTTGCGACAAAGAGTATGAAAGCCCCTCTATATCACCCGGCGATCTCGATGAGAAACTAAAACAATATGGGACGGCCCTTTTTTCCATTCCAACGGCTAACCAATTGAATTGAGCAACACTTGCTGAAAAACTACTGCCAGCATCGTTAACATCACCTTGATTCGACCAATATCCTAAACCAGGATCATAGTTTAACAATTGTTGTTGTGATCCAGTACCGAGATTGCTCGCTTCTGCTCGAACAGGGAGTGTGACTCTTATGGGTTGGTCAGGGTTTACATCGAGCTCTATACCTTGTCGGTCTCTTACTGATATATATCCCAAACTCATATTGCTCAATGCAGAGATTTCAAGATTATCAATATCTATTATTTCATTAATCTGTAATCCATTGGGAAATTGGGCGGTATTGTTGACGTCTACCCAGTAGATATCGATGGTCATATCCTCTTCATAAGGTATACCATTTCTCAGAAAATTTAACGGTTGGATGTCGAGTGAAACTCCTGAAGGGTCACTAATTATGCCACCTGTCGCACCATTTACGCTGGTAGAAATTGGGGCTGGCACAAGTACTAGAGTGGCCTCAATAGCGAGCGTCTCTTTTGGGAAGATGCGAGTCGCATTATCAATATAGTTGGCTCTGGTGACGCTGACGACCGTGCCATTATCTGCGATTGGCACATTACCGAGAAAAAAACTACCATTATTATCTGTGATATCACTCATGTCTCCAATGGTAACGAGAGCATCTGACACAACAAATCCACTTGTGTCGACAACAACTCCCTCAACTTGTGACAATACGGTCTGCACAGGTTCAAATGAACCTGTGACTACAATCTCTTCTTCAAAACTATCCTCATGACATGAACTACAGAACATGATGAGGATCACTACGGCAAAAATGTATTTCATTGGGTTTCGTACTTCTATCATTAGAACTAAGATAGGGCAAGTGATGCTTAGCACTATGTCTTTTATTTTGTTTAAGAGTGTTAACTTCTCAATTAGTAACGGTAAATATTGATTTTAACATAGCCTTATGAAAAGAAGTATTAGGAGTATTCACCTATCATTGATGGGCATTGATAGCATGAAAAGACGTCAGATTTACTTTTTAATGATAAGTGTTTTACTCAACTGCGGATTGACAGCGCAGGATGGTCGCGATACGATTCCGTTCCACCTAACGAGCTATAACAATATCGTCCTTGATGCCCTGATCAATGATGTGGACTCAGTGCGACTCATGTTTCACACGGCCGCCAATGATGTGTCTCTAATTGAGGCATCTTCTAAAGATCTGAACAGCATTAGATGGAATGATAAGGCATCTGGTATCAAGAGTTGGGGAGGCTCCTCGGGAGTCTTATTGCACTCATAGTTAAGCACTGGAAGTCTAAAAAACTCAGAAACCTGAAATTAGAGAATAGCAATATCGGTCAATTTTCATAATTCACTTGACAAGATTAAGGGGATGGTTTTCGTATGTTTTTACATTGTTTATGGCTCCTTGGTATGGCTGATCAAGTATATAATCGACTAGAATTTCCTACTTTACATCACTAGCAATCATACAATTATGCGTCTATTACTTTCCCTCTTTTTAATGGTTAGCGTCTGGTGCTTAGAGGCCCAAGAGCTGTCAGAGTTATATCAAGGATTAAAATTTAGAAATATAGGCCCCTCCAGAGGTGGTAGATCTGTAGCCTCTTGTGGAGTGCTCGGAGATCCGCTCACATACTATATGGGTAGTACAGGAGGTGGATTATGGAAAACTACTGATGCCGGCGTCTCTTGGAAAAACATCTCTGACAAATTCTTCAAGATGGGTTCAGTTGGAGCCGTTGAGGTATCTCCTTCAGACCCTAATGTTGTCTATGTAGGTATGGGAGAACATCCTATCAGAGGGGTGATGACCTCTCATGGTGATGGTATGTATAAGAGCACCGATGCAGGTAGGACTTGGTCCCATATCGGCTTGCCGATGTCTCGCCATATTGCTGAGATTCAGATTCATCCAGATAATCCAGATGTCGTCTATGTCGCTGTCCAAGGTGCGGCACATGGATCATCTACAGAACGGGGGATCTATAGGTCTGTAGATGGAGGTGCTAACTGGAAGAAAATCTTCTATATCGATGAGAATACCGGTTGTGCCGACCTATCAATGGATCATCACAATCCTCGCATACTCTATGCCGGCATGTGGGATCATCGTAGATTGCCATGGCAGGTGCGCAGTGGCGGACCAGGTTCTGGGCTGTACAAGTCTACTGATGGAGGCGAATCCTGGGAACAACTCGAAGAAGGACTCCCTGCAGGGCTCGGCAAAGTTGCCATAGATGTATCGCCAGCAAATAGCGAAGTAGTATATGCCAACATAGAAGCAGAAGGCAAAAAAGCTGGCGTTTACAGATCCGATGATGCCGGCAAATCTTGGCGACAAACCACTAACGATCGTGTTACAGTCGCTCGCTCGTGGTACTACATCGAGATATTCGCCGATCCACAGGATGAAAACAAAGTCTACGTCCTCAATGCGCCGATGCTCAAGTCAATCGATGGCGGGAAGACTTTCAAGACGATTCCCAATCCGCACGGAGATCAGCATCACCTCTGGATCAACCCAGACAACACTGACAATATCATCCTCTCTAATGACGGTGGTGCCTGTGTCACATTTAATGGTGGGATGACCTGGAGTAGCCAAGAGAATCAGATGACTATACAGTTCTATCGGGTGATCACCGATGAGCGAGTGCCGTACTATATCTATGGTGGCCAGCAAGATAATTCAACCATCGCTGCGGCCAGCCGAAGTAATGGTGGCGGATTGGGCTGGAAAGATTGGTATCCAGTCTCTGGATGTGAGAGCGCATTCATCGCCTTTGATGATCCTAAGGATCCTCAGCAAGTCTATGGTGGGTGTTATCAAGGCAACATATCCGTATATAATGCCGCTTCGCAGACCACCAAAGACATTATCGCATATCCTACGGCGGTGCTCGCCTGGCATCCTGCTAAGATGAAATATCGCTTTAACTGGAATTCGCCGATAGTGGCTAATCCATTTGATGGATCGAAGATCTATCACTGCAGCAATAAAGTTCTTAAGACAATGGATGGCGGCCTGTCGTGGTCTGAGATCAGTCCAGACCTTACACGCAACGATAAGTCTAAGCAAATTGATGGCGGCACACCCTACACCAAGGAGAATGTCGGTGGCGAAGTTTATAATACGATCAGCTATATGAGCTACTCACCACATGAGGATGGGACGATGTATACGGGCAGTGATTGCGGTAAGGTTCATCTCACTCGTAATGAGGGCGCTGACTGGACCGATGTCACACCAAGAGGAATGCCTGAAGCGCTTGTCAATGCCATAGATATCTCTACACATGACGTGGCCACGGCATATATCGCAGTGACTCGCTATAAGTTTAATGACATGAGCCCGATGATCTATAAGACTACCAACTATGGTAGCACCTGGTCTAAGATTACAAATGGCATTCCTGAGGATGTCTATGTACGGGTAGTGCGTGAAGATCCTAAGGTGCCCAACTTGCTATATGCCGGTACCGAGAACGGTCTCTACATGTCAGGGGATGGCGGTAAGCAATGGCACAATGTTCAGCTCAATCTGCCGACCTGTCCAATTACAGATTTGACTTTTGCTGACAATGATTTAGTGATAGCCACAAGTGGACGTTCCTTTTGGGTTT
The DNA here is from genome assembly GCA_964548935.1 of uncultured Saprospiraceae bacterium. GTDB lineage: Bacteria > Bacteroidota > Bacteroidia > Chitinophagales > Saprospiraceae > GYS-P2D. The sequence continues at coordinate 2,061 of CAZJTO010000001.1, read as the reverse complement.
TAGATGATCTGAGTGCTATACAAGCTATGGCGACGGAAGATTATAAGTCACTCACGATCATCCAGCCAAAGGACACCTATGGACTCCAGACTCGTGGTAGGCGCACGGGTGGATTAGGAGCAAACCATCCCGGAGGCGTCAACATCGACTATTATCTACCTGAGGCTATAGACAGTGGAGAGCTAACCTTAGAGATATTTGATAATGAAGGAGAGTTGGTCCGCTCGTTTTCAAGTGAGAAAGAAAAAATCAAGAAGCATCCTGGCTCACGAAGTCCCGAGAAAGCCCTGACGCAAGACCAAGGTATCAACAGATACAATTGGAACCTCACCAAGGAAGCACTGCCAAGCATCGAGGATGTATTCATGCTCGGAGGCTATAGTGGAGTACCCGTCTCGCCGGGTCAGTATGTTGCCATATTGAGCCATGGAGATCAAAGTCATGAGACCATACTAACAGTGGTCGCTGATCCTAATCTCGATGTTAAGCAGGTGGATTATGAGGACCGAGAGGCCTTCATCGATGAGATCGCAGACATGTATGGCGAGGTGACCGAATCCGTTAAGAAGTTCATCTCTGTAAAAGAGCAGCTGCAGCAACGCCAAGAGATCATCAAGGATGTCCCTAAGGCCAAAGAGATGTATGAGACGGGTAATACCTTACTCAAGAGCATGAGCGAATGGGAATCAACACTCATCCAACGAGATCAGAAGACCTTTCAAGATGTGATCAACTTTCCCAACCGCCTCAATGCCGAGCTGGGCAGTCTGATCTCCCGAAGCTCTGGGCACGATCCAAGGATTACCGCAGGAGCTCGGGAACGTAAGGCCGATTTAGCGGCCGAGTGGGCCACTGCCAAAAGCACGATGAATGAGATCATACGAGACCAGATCGCTGGCTATAACGCCGCTTATAAGGATTTAGGATTGGATGCGTTGATTGTGGATTAGGATCAGGGTCTCCTTTTTCATATTGACCGTAACGAAGTGGAGCGGAAATATCTTAATAGTTTGGATCTAAGCATTAATCCTATCCTTACATGGCTTAATGCCTACAGAAAGGGAATATTACCGCATGTAACCATCGTATGATAATCATATGAATCAACAGAAGAAATAAAAGAACCTATGATCAAAAGAAGTATTGCGGCAATATGCATGATCCTGCATCTCAGCGGCTGTCTTCCTGCACAACAGGGTAACCAGAAAATGAACAACTCAGATGAAGCCTACTTTGGTCAAGCAGTACCTGGGGAAGAACCGATGTTGTTTGCTCCCGGCGTGATATCTAAGCCAGATCGCTATGAGTTCGGCTGTACTTTGTCGAGAGATGGCACAGAGTTTTACTATGGCGTAGATAATAACGGGGTCATGGAGATTCACTTTACTACTCAAACAGAGGGAGAATGGTCGGCGTCGAGTAAACTGTTCAATACTGATTCGATTAGTTACAATGATCCAATGTTATCTCCTGATGAACTGAGGTTGTATTTTATCTCCAATCGAGCCCTTTCTGGAGATGCAACCAAGTCTGATATAGATCTCTGGTATGTAGCCAGAGCAGACAAACAATCGGCCTGGTCTGAACCCATCAATTTAGGATCGCCGATCAGCAGCCCGTTAAATGAGTATTATGCTTCCTTTACCAGTGAAGGGACCCTGTATTTCGCTTCCAAAGACAAAACGGAGGGTGCGCCACGGTATGCCTATGACATCTATCGGTCTGAGTATATGGATGGACAATTTCAGTTGCCTGAGAAACTCCCCGAAACCATCAATACCAATCGATACGAGGCAGATGTATTTATCGCTCCTGATGAATCATATATGATCTTTTGCTCCATCCGCAGAAATGGCCTTGGTCAAGGTGACTTATATATCAGCTTTAATGATGGAACAGGAAATTGGACCGAAGCCGTCAATATGGGCGCTCCAATAAATACCGAGGGCCATGAGCTGTGCCCTGTTGTCAGTCCCGATGGGCAGTATCTGTTATACACGAGTAGGGAAGACATTTACTGGGTGAGTACAGCGATTATTGAACGGTATAGATCAGTTGATT